>NZ_JBEXZS010000056.1:0-93490 GCF_040593685.1 Methylobacterium sp. EM32
CCCCCGGCCTACGCCGTTCCCCCGCCGCGCCGGGTCTACGTCGAGGAGCCCGAGACCGTGATCGTGCGCCCGCGCCGCGGCCCGATCTGCCACTTCGAGCGCCGCAAGGTGTGGCTCGACGACGAATCCTTCACCTACAAGCGCGTCGAGGTCTGCGAGTAGGCCTCGCAAGCGTCGGACACGATCAGGGGCCGGCACCCGGGGACGGGGCCGGCCCTTCTCGTTGGTTCACCCGGCCTTCGGCATGACCCCGTCCTTCACCAGGATCCAGTCCTCGATCACCACGGCGTCGAGGCCGGTGGTGGCGAACATCAGGATCGCGTCCTCCGCGGTGTGGAGGATCGGCTTGCCCATCACGTTGAAGCTGGTGTTGAGCAGGATCGGCACGCCGGTCCGCGCCGCGAAAGCCCGGATCAGGGCGGCGTAGGCCGGGTTGCGCTCCTCCGTCACGCTCTGGAGACGGCCGGTACCGTCCTCGTGCACCACCGCCGGCACGTGAGCGCGCATCTCCGGCCGCCAGACCAGGGTGCGCTCCATGTAGGGGCTGTCCTGGTAATCCTCGAACCAGTCCGGCCCGGCCTCGGCCAGGATCGAGGGCGCGAAGGGCCGGAACGCCTCGCGGTACTTCACCTTGCCATTGAGAATCGCCTTGGCATCGGCTGGGCGCGGATCGGCCAGGATCGAGCGGTTGCCGAGCGCCCGCGGTCCGAACTCCGCCCGCCCCTGCACCCAGCCGACGAGCCCGCCGGCCGCCAGGATGTCAGCTGCGGCCTGCGTCACCCCGTCATGGCCGAGATGGCGCAGGCGCGGCTCCCAGCCGATCATCCGCTCCAGGGGCTCGGTCGAGACCCGCGAGCCGAGATACGGGGTGGCGAGCTGCCCCGGCCCGGTCCAGTCCGGGTTGTCCTCCTGGAAGGCGAGCCAGGCCGCGCCGAGCGCGTTGCCGTCGTCGGCAGGCGCGGACGGGACGTGGAGGCGCTGGTAGCCGCACCGCTGCAGCAGCCGGCCGTTATAGGACGAGTTGAGCGCGCAGCCGCCGGTGACGACGAGGTTCTCATGGGGCGCCAGCCGCCAGGCCTCGGCGACGAGCACGTCCATCAACTCCGAAAAAATCGCCTGGCCGCAGGCCGAGAGGTCGGCCCAGCCGTCCGCGTCGGCGTCGGCCGGGCGCCGGGCGCGGATCTCGTCCGCCACCGCCTGCACGGTGGCGGCGTCGGAGAAGCGCAGGCGGCCGCCCTCGACCCGGTAGAGCCGGCGCAGAAGCGCCATCAGCTCGGGGTCCTGGCGGCCGTAGGGGGCGAGCCCCATGATCTTCCATTCCTCGCCCTTGGTCTGGTCGAACCCGGCGAGATCGGTGACGAGGCCGAAGAAGAAGCCGATCGATTCGCGGCCGCGATGACGCTTCACCTCGACGAGCCGCCCCGCCTCCATCCGGTAGATCGCCGAGGCGCCGGTCTCGCCCATGCCGTCAACGACGAGGCAGGTGGCGTCCCGGAACGGCGAGCCCCATAACCCATAGGCGGCGTGGGTCAGGTGGTGGGGGTAGCGCCTGAGGCCCACGATGGTCGAGCGGCCGCCATGCGCCCGGTCGAGGCCGAGGAGCGTGCCATAGCCGGCGCGCCCTTGAGCCAGCGCCAGCTCGGCGATGAAGGTGCGCTCGGCCCGCTCCGGCACCAGCGAGCGGTTGAGCGCCGGGGAATGCCCGCTCAAGGCCTCCAACGCGAAGGCGCCGGTGCCGGCCTGGTCGGCGAGGTAGCGGCTGAAATCCGGCCCCCAGGTCGTGGCGATCACGAGTTCGGCGCCCGGCGGCAGGTGGGCCTTGAGCAGGCCGGCCATGCGGGGCGCCGAATCCGGCTCGCAGTTCGGGGCGCGCTTGTATTGCAGGTAGCGCTCCGTCGCCTCGGCGAAGAGCACCGCGCCGTCCGGCCCGACCAGGGCGAGGGCCGGGTCGTGGAAGGTGGTGGCGAGGCCGAGATAGTAGCGCATCGGATCCGTCGATCTGGTCACGCCGCCGCTCTAACAGTGTCGGCTCCCCCTGTCAGGCGGGGGAGAAGCGTTGCGCGGGTGCATCGGGGCGCCGCTCTCGCTGCGTGATCCCGCCGGATTTCGCCCGCGTTTCCGATGCCGATATGCTAGCGCAGTCATCGGGGTACGGCCCGTCGGGCCGTCGGACGAACATGAGGCGGCGCTCTCCTCGCGGGGCGGCACGGACAGCACGGTGCGCGACATCCTGACCGCCCTGGCGGGCCTCGTCATCCTGATCCTCGCCGCGGCCCTGATAGCGCCGCCCTTCATCCCGTGGGAATCCTACCGCAGCAGCTTCGACGCGGCGCTCGGCCGCTCGCTCGGGGTCGAGGCGCACAGCGACGGTCGCCTCGAGGTGCGCCTCCTGCCCTCGCCGCGCCTGCGAATCGATCACCTGCGGCTCGCGACCGGGCGGGACCGGCCGAGCCTCGACGCGCGCTTCGTCAAGGCCGAGATCGCCCTCACCCCGCTCCTCTCCGGCGAGATCCGCTTCACCGAGACCCGGATGGGACGCGGCGAGGTCACCCTGCCGATGACCGAGGCCGGCAGCTTCCTGCCGCCGCCCTTCCTCGGCGAGGGACGCGACCTCGCCGTGGAAGACCTCAGGGTCTCGCAGCTCCTCGTCACCACCCGGGTGGCGGCGACCGGGCGCACCGACCAGGTCTATGCCGAGAACGTTCGGCTCTCCGCGCCGCGCCTCGCCGGCCCGTGGCGGGCGGAGGGCAGCGTCGAGGCGGTGCCGTTCCGCCTCACCACCGGGGCGCCCGCCCCGGACGGGACGATCCCGGTCAAGCTCGGCGCGGGCGGCGACACGGTGCCCCGGCTCGATCTCGATGCCCGGGTGAGCGTCGCGGCCGGCCCGGAGGGCGGCGGGGTGCCGGAGGCCAGCGGCACGGCCCGCCTGGTGGTGGGACCGCCGGCCCAGGCCGCGGGCGCCGTGCTGCCGGTCTCGGTACAGGGCGGGTTCAAGGCGAAGGGCCGGCTCGCCACCTTCGAGACCCTGAGCGTCGAGGTGCCGGGTGAGGCGCCCCTGCGCTTCACCGGCCGCGGCAGCCTCGACCTCGCGACCGCCCGGGCGACGATGAGCCTGGAGGCCCGCCGCCTCGACCTCGACGCCTTCCTGATGAGCGCCACCGGTCAGGCCCTGCTCGGGCGCGGCGTGGCGCCCGCCTCCCTGCCCGGCATCCTGGCGCTCGACGTCGCGGCCGACAGCCTGACGCTGGCCCGCGAGGAATGGAACGGGGCCGCCTTGAGCGCCACCCTGCGGCCCTCCGGCGCCGTCACCCTGCGGCGGCTCGCCAGCACCGCCGCCGGCGGGATGGCGCTCGCCTTGTCCGGCGACGTGACTCCGAGCGGCGGCTTCTCGGGCCACGCCGCGGTCGACGCCCCGGCCTCGGACCGGCTCGCCCGGCTCCTCGACCGGCTCGGGCTTCACGGCCCGCTCGCCGGGCTCCTCGACGGCCGGCCCTTCTCGGCGGAGGCCGACGTGGCGGCGGCCCTGCCGGTGCTGTCGCTGCGCAACGCCCGGGTGACACTCGGCCCCGCCAAGATCACCGGCAGCGCCCGCTACAGCCCGGCCGGGCCGGACCAGACCCGCCCACGCTTCGACGCCCAGATCATCGCCGACGGGCTCGACGTGGTGGAGCTGCCGCCGATGCGGGGCGCCGTCGCGGCGCTCCAGGACCACGATGTCGGCCTGACCCTGCTCGCCCGCGACCTGCGCTACGGGCCGACCGGCCCCCGCACCGGCGAGATCGCCGCCAGCCTGCAATCCGAGGGCGCTGCGCTCCGCCTCGACAGCCTGGAGGTGCGCGATCTCGCCGGGGCCCGGGCCAGCCTCTCGGGCCGGATCGGCGCCGACGGCGCCGGGCGCATCACCGGGCGGGTGAGCGCCCCGGTGGCCGCGCCGCTGATCGACCTCGTCGCGCGCACCTTCGTCGACGAGGCGCGGCTGCTGCCGGGCTTCCTGCGCGACGGCCCGGTCGCCCTCGACGTGCTGCTGGAGCGCGACTCCGGGTCCGAGCCGGGCCGCCTGCGCGGCCAGGCCCGCGGCAGCGCCGCCGGCGGCCGCCTCGGCCTGTCGCTGGCCGCCCGGGCCGGGCGCCTCGACGACCTCGACGCGCGCCTCGACGGCGTGGCCTCCGGCCGCTGGCTCGGCCGGCCGACCGATCCGGCCCTGGCGATGCCCGCGAGCCTGCACCTCGCCGGGCGCCGGCAGGCGACGAACGGGACCGGGACGAACGGATCAGAGGCGAAAGGGACTGGGGCGAACGGGCCCCTCGCCCTGACCCTCGACGCCGAGATCGCCGGGGCCGCCATCGCGACCACCCGTCCGCTGGTGCTGCCGGTGGCCGGTCCGCTCCAGGACGGCGCGCTCACCCTCGCCACGCCCGACCTGCGGCCGGTGGCCGGCCTCCTCGGCGCCGACCCGGCCCTGCCGGACCCGGTGCCGGCCCGGCTGAGCCTCGGCTTGTCCCGCGCCGGCGACGCCCCGCGCCTCGTCGTGACCGGCACCCTCGCCGGCTCTTCGATCGACGCGACCCTGACCCGGCCGGAGGGCGGCGAGGTCTCCGGCAGCGTCTCGCTCGAACGGCTCTCCCTGCCCTGGCTCGCCGGGGCGCTGGTGCTGAATCCCGGGGCGCCGTCCGGGCCCGACGTCTGGTCCGCCACCCGCTTCGGGCCGGCCCCGTCCGTGCCGGTCACGGGTCAGGTCGCCATGACGGTGCGGCGGCTCGATCTCGGCCGCGGCCTGGCAGCGGACTGGGCGCGGTTCGATCTCGGGCTCGGGCGCGACGGCCTGACGTTCCGCGATTTCGCCGCCGGCCTCGCGGGCGGGCGGCTTTCCGGCAGCGCCACCCTGGCCCGTCAGGGCGCCCAGGCGACGCTGGCCGCCGAGGGCGGCCTGACGGCAGCCGCGCTCCCAGCGCTCATCGGCGGCGACGCCCTGCGGGGGCAGGTGTCGTTGCGGCTCCGCCTCGGCGCGGCGGGGGACAGCCCGGCTGCCCTGGTCGGCAACCTCGCCGGCAGCGGCACCCTGGAGCTCGCCGGCCTCACCCTTCGCGACCTCGACCCGGCGGCGGTGCAGCGCGCCCTCGCCCGGCTCCTCGCCGAGGAGGATCCGCTGCGCGCCGGCCGGGTCGAGCGGGTGGTGACGGAGGAGTTCGACCGCGGCCCGCTGGAGCTGGCGGGACCCGTCTCGGTGCAGGCCTCGATGGTCGGCGGCACCTTGCGCACCGCGAGCCTCACCCTCGATCCCGGCCCCGCCACCTGGACGGGCCTGGTGCAGGTCGATGCCAAGGCCATGCGCCTCGACGCCCGCGGCACGTTCGCCGCCACCGCGACGCCCCGGGGCTGGACGGCGCCCTCGCCCAGTCTCGGCCTCGCCCTCGTCGGCCCGCTGGCCCGGCCGCAGCGCGAGCTCGACCTCGTGCCGCTGAGCAACGTCCTGGCCGCGGTGGTGCTGCAGCGCGAGCTCGACAAGATCGAGACCGTCGAGGCCGACCGCAACGAGCTCGCCCGCCGCCGCAGCCGCCTGGAGATGGACCGCGCGCGGGCGGTCGAGGAGGCCCGGCAGGCCCGGCAGCGGGCGGAGGAGAAGCAGCGCGCCGAGGAGAGGCAGCGGGCGGAAGACGCGGCCAGGGCTGCCGAGGCCGCGAGGGCGGCGGAGGCGGCGGCGCGCGCGGCCGAAGCGGCGCGGGCTGCGGAAACGGCACGCCTGAAGGCCGAGGAGGAGGCGCGCCGGCATGGCGGCGGAGTGCAGGGCGGCCCGCCGCCCGAGACCGGCAGCCCCTGAGCATGTTTCGCAAATTTGCGTGCCGATCTCGCGGCAAGATTCTGCGGCGAGACAAGTGAAGGCAGCTATTTTTGGCCTGCTGCCACTAGTTTACCGCGCATCCAGACCGCGCTCAGAGACCGCTCAACTGACAGTTGTATTTTGTCCCACCACGACCTCATCCTGAGGTGTTAGTCGATTGAAAATCGACTGACCTCGAAGGAGGCCTCCAGAAGTCTATGAGGTCGCTGGAGGCCTCCTTCGAGGCTCACTTCGTTCGCACCGCAGGATGAGGCGGTGGGTTGGGAAAGGACAATGTCTGTTTGCGCTGGTTCGCAAGTCAAACAGGTGCTCAAACCGCCGCCTTCATCGCCTCGCCGAAGGATTCCACCAGCCGCGCCTCCAACTTGCCGTCCATGGCGGCGATGATCGCCATCGCGTCGGCCATCGGCATCGGCGACTTGTAGGGGCGGCGCTCGGTCAGGGCGGCGTAGATGTCGCAGATGGTGAGCAGGCGGACCATGTCGCCGATCTCACCGCCGGCGAGGCCGTCGGGATAGCCCGAGCCGTCGAGCATCTCGTGATGGTGGCGCACCACCGCGAGGGTGACCGGGTCGCGCTCGCCGCCCGCCCACAGGACCTCGTGGCCGATCGCCGCGTGGGTGCGCATCACCGCCAGTTCGTCCGGATCGAGGCGGCCGGGCTTGTTGAGGATCTCGAGGGGGATGCGGGCCTTGCCGACGTCGTGGATCAGTGCGGCGCGCACGAAGTGGAACTGGTCCTCGTGTCGGAAGCCGAGATGCAGGGCGAATTGCGCGGCGAGGCCAGCCACCAGCAGGCAGTGCTGGTAGGTGGCGTCGTCGTGGGTCCAGACCGTGTCGAGCCAGCGGGCGAGGCCGCCCTCCTGCACCGCGGTGAGGATCGGGCCGAGCCCGGCCTCGACGGCGCCCATGCGGACCGGCTGGCCGGCCCGGGTCTCGGCCATCAGGCCGGTCAGCGCCTCCCCGGCCCGGACCACGCCCTGGCTCACCGCCTGCTCGGCCTGGCCGGCCATGATCCCGACCTGGTTGGCCAGGGCCGCCACGACCGTCTCGGGCGGCACGTAGGCCGGCATGCACACCGTCGCCCCGAGGGTCTTGGCGTGGCGCAGGGCGTCCTGGCTCGCCTTGCGGAGGAGGCAGATCACCGGCAGGTGCCGGTTGGCGAAGCGGCGCTGGAGGGCGCGCAGGCAATGGTCGGCCTCCGGCCGCGACAGCGTCAGGTCGGAGATGACCCCCGCCAGCGCCCGTCGGTCCCGCCATGTCTCCTCGGGTCCGACGACGTCGCAGATCCCGATTCCCCGCAGGGCCGCGCTGATCGCGGCGCTGCGGTCCGGCCTGTCGGTCACGAGGACGAAGGTCCTCTCGTCGGGCATCGCGTCCCTCCCGGCGGCCGCTCGGCCTCCACTGCCCCTCCCGAATACGGGTCTAGTCCCGAATAAATGCTTACGGCGAAGCGCGGCGGAGCGGCGAAGCAACGACAGGAAGGAAATAAAACCTGCCGTTATCCGCAATCACGGCCGGTCGAACCGCCCCCCTGGCGTCATCGGGGCCCGGCGGCACAGCCTGCTCCAGACCTGCTGCCGGAAGTTGTTCGGCACAACCTGAAGACACCTGCGCCAGGCCGGCGGATGAGCCTAGGAATGATTCTCGCGACGGTCGGGCGTCACCGGCGCGGCGCGCGGAAGGCGATGGCGCGGAAACACCCGCCTGCAACCCGTCCGAGCGCGCTGCTTGCCGGCCCGGTCGCCGCGTCACCGACGACGGAGTGACGCTCACCTCGACTGCCGAAGTCTTGTTCGGGCGGACCGCACATCGATCGTGACCTCCCGAACACTGACGAATGTCGCTATGACTGGACCGTGTTTCCCCAACGTATCCGTTTGCGTCTCGTCATCGGCTCTTCATACGGCCAAGCTAGGCGCCGGCTCCGAACGGAAGACGAATCTTCGAGGGGCTCATGAATCCGAAACTCAGCGCCGCGCTGCTCGCGGCGACGTGTCTCTTCCCGGCCGATGCGTGGGCGCAAGGCGTGCCGACCTCGCCGTCGGTGGGATTTTCCAACAGCACCTCGGTCAATCCGGGCACGGTGATGAACCGCGTGCTCGATTCCTATACCGGGCTCCTCACGGGCGACCCGGCGGCACTGACCCGGAACTACCAGACCGTCGTTACCCTGACGCGGGGACGGACCGACGCGCAGACCCTGGCGGCGATCCACGACGACCGCACCGGCCAGGCCTACAGCATCCTCAACGGCCTCGGGCCGCTGACCTCGTCCTACCTCACCGGGGCGGGCGCCTCCTTCACCGGCACGACGCTGGCGAGCCTGACGCCGACCGCTTACGTCACGACGACGCTCGCGGATTACGCGGCGAACATCAACACCGGCAACAACGCCAATGCGGGCGTGACGACCTTCGGCAACGGCACCGCGACGCCGCTGGCGAGCGCCGTCGACTTCATCAACACCATTGCCCGCGCCAACGCCTCGACCGAGCCGGCCAAGCGGATCTTCGCCCGCACCCAGGCCCCCAACCCGGCGATTGACCCGCTCGACGCCCGCTTCAACACCTACAGCGCGACGACGAACAAGGCCGGCCTCACGACCCGCGACACCGCGGGCCTAGTGGTGCCGACCTACCTGTCGAACTTCTCCGTGCCGGCGGTCTACGGCACGACGGCGCAATGGGTGCGCGGCTTCACCGTCACGCAAGCGATGATCGACGCCAATGGCGGCCGGCCGCTCACCGCGCCGAATATCGGCACCTTCTCGGGCGGCGTCTTCACCCCGGCGACCTTCGGGGTCGGCGACTTCGTTCCGGGCATCGGCACCTCGCCGCGACCTTACCGGGTCTCGACCGCGGTCGCCGTCCCGACCCTGCTGCAGCCGGTCATCAACAGCACCAATCCCTATGCCGACGGCGCCTATCCGAGCGGCCACACCAATTCGGGCACCCTGCAGGCACTCGCCACCGCCTTCCTGGTGCCGCAGCGGGGCCAGCAGCTCCTGACCCGGGCCTCGGAGCTCGGCAACAACCGGGTCCTCTCGGGCATGCACTCGCCCTTCGACGTGATGGGCGGCCGGATCGAATCCTCGGCGATCGTCGCCACCAACCTCTACGGCGCGCTCTACGACGCGAGCGGCAACCGGCTCGACTGGACCGACCCGGCGAACGCGGCCGCCTACGGCGTCTACCAGGCCTACCGGCAGACGCAGTCCTATCTGGCCTCCGCCTGCG
The DNA here is from genome assembly GCF_040593685.1 of Methylobacterium sp. EM32. Taxonomy (NCBI): domain Bacteria; kingdom Pseudomonadati; phylum Pseudomonadota; class Alphaproteobacteria; order Hyphomicrobiales; family Methylobacteriaceae; genus Methylobacterium; species Methylobacterium sp. EM32. The sequence continues at coordinate 9,078 of NZ_JBEXZS010000056.1, forward strand.
GCGCGTCGAGCGTCACCGCCTGCCTCAACGCGGCGTCCGGAACCCAGGACGCCTTCGGCAACGCGGCGCAGAACAAGGCGGACTACACCGCCCGCCTGACCTACGGCTTCCCGCCGAGCGGCACGGTCGACCCAATGACCACCGCCGACGTGCCGCTCCAGGCGCAGGTGCTGCTGCTCACCCGCTTCCCCTACCTCACCGACGCGCAGCGCACCGAGGTGCTGGCGAGCACCGGCCTGCCCTCCGGCTATCCGGTGCTCGGCGGCAACACCTATGACGGCTGGGGCCGGCTCAACCTCTACGCCGCGTTCGACGGCTACGGCGCCTTCGCCCGCAATGTCACCGTGACGATGGACGCCGCCCAGGGCGGATATTCGGCCTTCGACACCTGGCGCAACGACATCGCGGGATCGGGCGCGCTCACCAAGGCCGGCACCGGCACCCTGGTTCTCACCGGTACCAATACCTATGCGGGCGGCACTACCGTCTCGGGCGGCACGCTGGTCGGCCATGCCCAGGCCTTCGGGTCGGGGGCGATCCGCAACGAGTCCAGCCTGGTCCTCGACCAGGCGAGCGATGCCGGCATGGCCAACGCCATCTCCGGCACCGGCAGCCTGACCAAGCTCAATGCCGGCAGCTTAAGCCTCTCCGGCCAGAGCAGCCTCACCGGCGCGACGGCGGTTCTCGGCGGGCGCCTCGCGGTGAACGGGTCGCTCGCCGGCTCGGTCGTCACCGTCGGCCCGGGCGCCGGCCTCGGCGGCACCGGCGTGGTCGGCGGGGTCGTGGCTCAATCCGGCAGCACGATCGCCCCCGGCAACTCCATTGGTACCCTGACGGTCGCCGGCAACGTCACCTTCGCGGCAGGCTCCGCCTTCCAGGTCGAGGCCAACGCCGCGGGCCAGGCGGACCGCCTCTCCGCCACCGGCGCCGCCACGATCCAGGGCGGCACCGTCCAGGTGCTGGCGCAAAACGGCGCTTACGACCCGCGCACCCGGTACACCATCCTGTCCGCCAATACCGGCGTGTCGGGCACCTTCGGGGGTGTCTCCTCCAACCTCGCCTTCCTCACCCCGACGCTGCGCTACCAGCCGACGCAGGTCGACCTCACGCTGACCCGCAACGACACCCCCTTCGCCGCCATCGCCCAGACCCGCAACCAGGCCGCCGTCGCGGGTGCCATCCAGGGGGCCGGCGCGGGCGCGGGCCTCTATGGCCGCACGGTCGGGCTCACCACGCCGGAGGCCGTCGCCGCCTTCCAGGCGCTCACCGGCGACATCCACGCCAGCTCGGTCTCGGCGTCCTACGAGACCGCCTTCTTCGTGCGCGAGGCCATCCTCGACCGCCTCCGCTGGGCCGGCGACGCCAACCGCGATTACGGCCCCCTGCCCGCCACCTACACCGCCGACCTGCCCGGCCGCGCCGCGCCGATCGCCCCGGTGCCGGTGCGGGTGCTCGATCCCCGGGTGTTCGGCCTGTGGGGCCAGGGCTTCGGCAGCGTCGGCAGGGCGCGCAGCGACGGCAACGCGGCGACGCTCGACCGCGAAACCGTCGGCTTCGTGCTCGGCGCCGACATGCGGCTGGAGAACGGGATCACGCTCGGCGTGGCCGGCGGCTATACCAGCACCAGCCTCGACGCCCCCGGACGCACCGCGAGCGGCACCATCGAGAGCGGCTTCGGCGGCATCTATGGCGGCTACGAAGCCGGCCCGTTCGCCCTGCGGCTCGGCGCGGTTTACGCCGATAACAGCCTGCGGCTGCGCCGCAGCGTGGTCTTCCCCGGCGTCTCGGAGACGGAAGCTGCGCGCTACGGCGGTTCGGTGGTGCAGGGCTTCGGCGAGGTCGGCTACCGGATCGCGCTCGGGGCGGGCGTGCTGGGCAAAGCAGCGCCGGTCACCGCCTCGTATATCGAGCCGTTCGTGGGCGGAGCTTACGTCGGCATCGACCGCGACCGGTTCGCCGAGACCGGCGGCGTCGCGGCCCTGACCGGCGCGGCGCGGCTGTCGGAGATCCCGACGCTGACGGCGGGCGTGCGGGGTCGGACCGAGGTGGATCTCGGCTTCGGGGCCCCGGTGTCGTTGCACGGCCTCGTCGGGTACCGGCGGGCGTTCGGGGACGTGATCCCGACGGCTTTGCTGGCTTTCGGCACCGGCCCGAGCTTCGTGACGGCGGGGATCCCGATCACCCGGGACGCGCTGGTCGCCTCGGCAGGCGTGGACCTGCGCGTGTCGTCGGCGACGACGCTCGGCGTGTCGTATACCGGCCAGGTCGGGGCGCGGGCGGAGGACCACGCGGTGAAGGGCAGCTTCACCTACCGGTTCTGAGGGACACGACGTCATAAGGGCGCGGCGCGAGCCGCGCCCTTCGTCTATGGGCCAGAAAGACTCACGGGCCCGGCGACACCATGCCCTTCCCCGCCAGGACCGGGACGGCCTGCGGGCCGGCGAGGTCGCGCAGGAGCGCGGACGCGGCCTCCCGCTCCGCCGCCCCCGCCGGGACTATCCCGGCATAGACGGTGTAGTTCTGCACCTCGGCGGGGATCGGCCCGACGAGATGGACGCCCGCGACCGCCATGAGCTCGCTCGTCTGCTGGAGCGCGAGGTCGGCCTCGCCCGTGACGAGGCGCGCGGCCGCCAGACCCCCGCGCACGAGGACGAGCTTGCCCTTCATCGCGTCGGCGATGCCGAGGCGCGCGAAGAGCTGCGCGAGGTAGATCCCGCTCGACCCGCCGGAGGCCGGATCGACCATCGCGACCGCCCGCGCGCGCAAGAGCGCCTCGCGAAAGCCCGCCACCGTGGCGATGTCGGGGAGCGGCGCGCCGTCGCGGATCGCGACGCCGATGCCGACCTTCGCGAGCGGCACCGGCGGCCCGCCGGCGAGGCGCTGCTCCCGGATCAGCGCCTCGAAGCCGCCCGGGGTCAGCACCACGAGGTCGGGCCGCGCCCCGTCGCGGATCGCCTGCGCCACCGCGCCGGCGGTGTCGTTGCGGATCGTGACGGTGTGGCCGGTGCGCCGCTCGAAATCCGGCACCAGGGCGGCCGCGACGGGCTTGTAGGCGCCGGTGGTCAGGAGCGTGATCTCGGCCGCCCGCGCGGGGGCGACCAGGGCGAGGGCGAGACAGACGGCGCCAAGGCGGCGCAGGGATCGGGTCGGGATCGTGACGCGGCGCATGCAGGAGGCTCCCGGATAACGGGCCGCGTGCCCGGCCCCGCCCCCTCGGTAGCCGAGCCGGTCCTCGGTCAGCGAGCGAAATCCGAGAAGCCGCCCGAGACGGCGCCGGAGGCCGCCAGCGCCGCCCGGCTCGCGGGCGCCACCAGGGCGGCGAGTTCCTGCGCGTAGGCGTAGCCCGGCGCCTCGCCGGGAAAGCCGCCATCGGTGGCGGGGTGCAGGTAGAGCTCGGTCAGGCCGTTCGGCAACTGGCCCAGCAGGGCCCGGACCCGCGCGGGCGTCATCGCCCCCGACCAGGCGAGGCCGAGCACGCGGTCCGGGACCAGGAGCCCGGCGCGCCGGGCTCGGGCGCGCAGCAGCGCCGACCAGGGCGCGGTGTCGAGGGCGAGACTCAGGGTGGCCCCGGGCTCGGCGCGGCCGAGGAGGTCGCGCGGTTCGCGCGGCACCCGGATCGCCCGCATCCCGAATTCGCGCCCGATCCGTAGCACCATGCCGGCGATGATCGGGTGGATGTGGAAGTGCTTGTGCGCGTTGACGTGGTCGAGGGGCAGCCCGGTCGCCCGAAAAGCCTCGAATTGGGCCCGGATCTCGGCCTCGAGCTGGCGGCGGGCGCGGGGCTTCAGCGCCAAGTCGAGCCCGAGCCGCGCCTGGTCGGCCCGCATGAGCCCGGCGTCGTCGGTGAGATCGGGCAGTTCCGCCGCCGGCAGGGTCGGCCAGGCCTCGACCATCACGAGGTGCAGGCCGACCCGCAGGGACGGCATCGCCTGCGCCCGCACCAGCGCGTCGGCGGCACCGGGCGCCGAGACCATCAGGCTCGCGGCGGTGAGGATGCCGTGGCGATGGGCCTGCTCCACCGCCGCATTGACCTGCGGCGACAGGCCGAAATCGTCCGAGGTGACGACAAGGCACTTGCGGGGCACGGGCGTGGTCATGGTCGGCTTCATGTCTCGCGATGCGAAAGAGCCTCCCCGTCCGGCCGGACGGGGAGGCTCGCACCCGCTTATACGCGGGATCGTCAGTCTTAAGAGCTTACGCCGCCCTCTTGGCGACGCCCTGGCGCTCGCGCAGGAAGTGCCAGAACTCGACGCCCTCGCGCAGGCGGCGCTTCATCATGTCGGGCGAGCGCACCATCTCGCTGACGATCGAGGCGATCTTCGGGGCGCGGAAGTAGAACTTCTTGTAGAACTCCTCCACCGAGTTGAAGATCTCGGTGTGGGACAGGTGGGGGTAGTGCAGCGGCGCGATCTGCACGCCGTTCTCGTCGACCAGCTCGGCGTTGTCCTTGTCGAGCCAGCCGTTCTCCACCGCCTGCTTGTACAGGAAGGTGCCCGGATAGGGCGCGGCGAGCGACACCTGGATGGTGTGCGGGTTGATCCGCTTGGCGAAGGCGATCGTCTCCTGGATCGTCTCCTTGGTCTCGCCCGGCAGGCCGAGGATGAAGGTGCCGTGGATCGCGATGCCGAGGTCGTGGCAATCCTGCGTGAACTTCTCCGCGACCTCGACCCGCATGCCCTTCTTGATGTTGTGCAGGATCTGCTGGTTGCCGGACTCGTAGCCGACCAGCAGCAGACGCAGGCCGTTCTCCTTCAGCACCTTCAGGGTCTCGCGCGGCACGTTGGCCTTCGCGTTGCACGACCAGGTGACGCCGAGCTTGCCGAGCTCGCGGGCGATCTCCTCCGCGCGCGGGAGGTTATCGGTGAAGGTGTCGTCGTCGAAGAAGAACTCCTTGGTCTGCGGGAACTCCTTCAGGCAGTACTTGATCTCCTCGATCACGTGCGCGACCGAGCGGGTGCGGTAGGTGTGGCCGCCGACCGTCTGCGGCCACAGGCAGAAGGTGCAGCGCGACTTGCAGCCCCGGCCCGAATAGAACGAGATGTAGGGGTGCTTCAGGTAGCCGATGAAGTACTTCTCCATCTGCAGGTCGCGCTTGTAGACCGAGGTCACGAACGGCAGCTGGTCCATGTCCGTCATGATCTCGCGGTCCGGGTTGTGGACCACGACACCGTCGGCGTCGCGATAGGAGAGACCCTTGATCTCCGCCATCGGCACGCCGTCGGCGACCTCCTTGACGGTGAAGTCGAACTCGTTGCGGGCGCAGAAATCGACGGCGGGCGCCTGGGCCATGGCGCCGGCGGCGTCCACCGCCACCTTGGCGCCGATCAGGCCGGCGATCAGCTTCGGGTTCGCGGCCTTCAGCGCCTCGATCGTCTTCACGTCCGACTTGAACGACGGCACCGAGGTGTGCAGCACCACGAGGTCGAAGTCGTTGGCCTGGGCCACGATCTCCGGCAGCTTGATGTCGTGCGGCGGCGCGTCGATCAACTTGGAGTTCGGCACCAGGGCGGCCGGCTGGGCGAGCCAGGTCGGGTACCAGAACGACTTGATCTCGCGCTTGGCCTGGTAGCGCGAGCCGGCGCCGCCGTCGAAGCCGTCGAAGGTGGGGGCCTGGAGGAAGAGGGTCCGCATCATCGGGTGGATCGTCTCTTGAGCAGGAAGCCGTGGTCACGGCCGGTGAGGCCGCCGGGCGGCCCGATGAGGTCTTTTAAGTCGAGGGAGCGCCGGATTCGCGGGCGAGGCCGGATTCCGGGATCAGCGTACCGTCCGCAACGACCCGATAATCATGACCTTTCCAAGTCACGGCGCCGGACATGAAGCACCAGGTGAAGCCGGCGAAGGACAGGAGGTCGCGGATCGGCAGCAGCCAGTAGGGGTGCGGCTCGAGGCCGAAGGCCCGCTCGACCCGCATGCACAGCACGATCCGGCAGGCGAGCGCGAGCGCCGCGGTGGCGAGCGCGTAGGCGCCCGAATCGGGCAGGAGCGCCGCGATCAGCGCCAGCGGGAAGGCGTGGGTGACGAGCGTGCCGGCATACCCGACCGGATCGACGTTGCGGATGGTGCGGTTCCACCGGGTCTCGTGGCGCCACAGGCCGGAAAGCGAGGTGTCGACGCAGGTATGCCCGATGGTGAAATTCGGGATCGCCACGATGCCACCCTGGGCACGGAGCGCCGCTCCGAGGGTGTAGTCGTCGGCGAGATCGTCGCGGATCGCCTCGAAGCCTCCGATCTGGCTCAGCATCTCGGTGCGGAACGCGATGGTGGAGCCGAAGCAGGGATCGGCGAGGCCGAGCCCCGTGCCCATCAGGACGTTGGGCAGGAACTGCGTGTCGATGGCGAGGGCCGAGAGATGCGCCCAGACGCCGCCATTCGCCGGCACGCCGTGGTAGAGGCAGGTGACGCCGGACACGCCCGGGCGGGCGAGTTCCGCGACGAGGCGCTCCAGGTAGTCGGGCGCCACCACCATGTCGCTGTCGGCCAGCACCACGACGTCGTGGGCGATCAGCCCCGCCATGTTGATCAGGTTCGAGACCTTGCGGTTCGCTCCGTGCTGGCGGGCGTCGATCACCAGGTCGATGCGCAAGCCGGGATGCTCGGCCTGGAGCCGGTGCACCACGGCGATCGCCGGATCGGCGGCGTTCTGCACCCCGAACACCACCTGGACGGCACCGGCATAGGCCTGGGCGCAGAAGGTGGTGAGGTTGTGGTGCAGGTTCGGCTCGTCGCCGCAGAGCGGCTTGAGCAGGGTCACGGAGGGGCGGGGCGCATCGGGCGCGAGGCGCGGCACCGGCTGCTTGGCGAGGCGCCCGGCGAGCCAGGCGGTCGTCAGGCCGTACACGCATCCGGCGAGCGCCAGGATGAGTAGCGGGGCGGAGATCCAGGTCCATTCCATGGCGTGGCGGCGATCCCTGGGAGGAGTTGGCTGCGCGGGAGGCGCGCGGCGGGCTGTGTTGTGGGTTGAGGCTGCGGGCGGAGGGTGAGCACTTCGTTAACCGCCGGCCGTCACGGGCCGGCGGCGCAGCGGACCACCTGACGGGCTACTTGGCGGCCGGGGCCTTCGGGGCCGGCGCGGCCAGCATCGTCTCGGTGGACTTGCGCAGATGAGCGAGCAGGCCGTCGCCCCCGCCCTCCTGCAGCGGTTCGGAGAAGCCGGTGCGCAGGGTGCCGGCCTCGCTCACCGTGCCCTGGAGGTAGACGTCGGTGATCCGGTTCTCGGCATTCAGCACGTAATCGACCGGCGAGGTGTCGCCGCTGCCGTCGGTCACCGTGACGTGGACGATGTGGCCGTTGCCGCGCGGCTCGCTCTTCGGGTCGATGGCGAATTTGCTGCCCGTCGCGGCGCCGAGACGTGTGGCATAGGTCGCCGGAAGGTAGGCCTCGAAGGCGGCGACGAGCGCCTGCTGCTTGTCGGCCGGGATGTCCTTCCAGCGGGTGCCGACGCCGAGGCGCAGCATCGCCGGCAGGTCGAACGTCTCCTTCATCGGGCCCGACAGGGTCTCGGCCCGGGCGCGCACGTCGCCGGCCTTGAGCGCGGCCTCGAGGGCGTCGGTCATGCGCCGCACGGTCGCGACCGCCGGATCGCCCTCCCCGGCCGCGGGGGCAGCGGCGGGAGTCTGGGCCAGGGCCGGCAGCGCGGCCGTGAGGAGGCCGGCGATCGTCAGGCTGCGCAGGGTCTCGCGTCGGGTCAGCACCGGGTCACTCTCCTTTGCCGTCGGCGGGCGCCGCGGCGTAGCCATAAGCAGGCATCGGCGCCTGACGCAGCGGGGTCTCGCGCGGGCGCACCCACGCCCGCAGGGCCGCGCCGAGGCCGGCCGCCGGACGGCCCTGGTCGGCCTCGTTCTCCATGGCGTGCCAGAGCATCAGGCTCGGCAGCCCGACCGCGAGGTCGGCCAGTCGCTTGATCAGCGACAGGGCCAGAGCCGCCTCGGCCGGGATGCCGAACACGGCGCAGAGCGCGATCAGGCCGCCCTCCTGGGCCCCGAGCGCACCCGGCACCGCGAAGGCCGCGCCGCGCACGGCTTGCGCCAGGCTCTCGATCACGATCGCCTCGAGGAAGCCGACCTCGTAGCCCATGAAGCGGAGCGCGATCCAGACCTCGAAGGTGCCGATGATCCAGCCGAACAGATGCGTGCCGATGGCGGTCAGAATGCGGCCGCGGGCGGCGTAGAGGCCGCGCAGGCGCTCGAACAGCACGTCGACGGCGCCGAAGATGCGCCACTCGCGCCCGCCGGCGAAGCGGTTGATCGCCGCCTGGAGCAGGCTCTGCCCGAAGCGGCGCTGCACCAGGTAGAACGCCACGAGGGCCGGCGCCGCCACCACGAGGCCGAGGCCCACATAGTGCACGATCGGCCCGTCGCCGCCCAGCGCCACCAGGATGCCGAGGCCGGCCAGCGTGAACAGGAACTGCGTCAGCGCCTGGACCATCAGGTCGACGAGGGTGGAGGCGCCCGACAGGGCGCCGGACACGCGCTCGCGCGTCAGCAGCCGGGCGCCGATCAGGTCGCCGCCGACCTGCGCCACGGGCAGCAGCGTGTTGATGCCCTCGCGCACGAAGCGCACGCTGACGCAGGCCCGCAGCAGCGGCCTCTCGCCGCGGGGGAACACCACCCACCAGCCCAGGCCCGCCCAGGCGACGGCGACGAAGCGCGCCACCACGACCAGCACGGCGCCCCAGCCGGACGCCCACAAGGCCGCCGCGACCGCCTCCGGCCCCGAGGAGACGAACAGGCCGATCACGGTGCAGAGGCCGGCGATCAGGCCCAGTGTCGTCAGTCGCTTCATGACCCTCTTTCTGTCGCAGCGGCAGCGGCCCTCAGGAGGCGCGCCATTCCGGCAACGGAGTCGAAACAAAGCAGCGCCGTTGCATCCCGGCACGTTGCAGCTTTGATGGGCCCTGTCTATCACCGGCCGGACACAGTGCCGGCGAAACCGGCATCCACCACCGGTGCTGCGGGCCGGCCGAAAGCGCCGCCGCCCAAGCAATGCCGCAAGCCTAGATTACGGCGCATCGTCCTCCCCGCCCCGATTCGGCCGGCGGGTGTCGGAATCGCGAAAGAAGGCCGCTCGTGACGGCCGCCAAGGGATGAACAGCATGGATCGGGAGACGACCTTCGAGGCCGAGCGCGGCGGCGCGCTCGACGAGGCCGCCGCGCACGACCTGACGGCCTTCGGGGGCGACGCGCCCGGCCGGGCGCCGGCGCCGCAATCGCCGGTGATGGCCTGGAACGAGTGGGACCCGCTGGAGGAGGTGATCGTCGGCTCGCTCGACGGCGCCACGATCCCGACCCACCACCTGACGGTGATCTTCAACCTGCCGCGGGCCGCCCAGCCGTTCTACCGGCTCGCCTCGGGCTGGAAGTACCCCGGCTTCATGAAGAAGCTCGCCCAGCAGGAGCTGGACGGCTTCATCAAGATCCTGGCCGGCGAGGGTGTGAAGATCCGCCGTCCCGACTCGGTCGACTTCTCGAAGAAGTTCAAGGCGCCGCGCTGGTCGTCGCGCGGCTTCTGCGTCGCCTGCCCGCGCGACCCGTACCTGGTGATCGGCGACGAGATCATCGAGAGCCCGATGTGCTGGCGCTCGCGCTACTTCGAGGGCGACGCCTACCGCTCGCTGTTCAAGGAGTATTTCCGGGCCGGCGCGCGCTGGACCTCGGCGCCGCGGCCGCAGCTCACCGACGAGCTCTACAACTACGATTACCGGGTGCCGAACCTGAAGGCCGGCGAGCCGATGCAGTTCACGGTGAACGAGTTCGAGCCGGTCTTCGACGCGGCCGACTTCGTGCGCTGCGGCCGCGACCTGTTCGTCACCCGCTCCAACGTGACGAACCTGATGGGCATCGAGTGGCTGCGCCGCCACCTCGGGCCGGGCTTCCGCATCCACGAGATCGAGAGCCGCTGCCCGCAGCCGATGCACATCGACTCGTCGTTCATGCCGCTCGCCCCCGGCAAGGTGCTGGTCAACCCCGACTACATCGACGTCGAGAAGCTGCCGGCGGTGCTCAAGAAGTGGGACGTGCTGATCGCGCCCCGCCCCGACCCCGTCGAGGGCTTCATGAGCAAGATCTCGATGTGCTCGCCCTGGACCTCGATCAACGTTCTCGCCATCGACGAGAAGAAGATCGTGGTCGATGCGAGCCAGCCGACGCTGATCAAGGCGCTCAAGGATTGGGGCTTCGACCCGATCCCGACGCCGTTCCTGTCCTACGGTCCGTTCGGCGGCTCGTTCCACTGCGCCACGCTCGACGTGCGCCGGCGCGGCCCGCTGAAGTCGTATTTCTAGGCGGCGTTCGGCGTCCTCGCAGGGCGTTCCCTTTCCCCGCCCGTGGCAGGGCTGTCTGGGGAAAAGAAATGGCGCCCCTCCCCTCTCCCGTTTGGGAGAGGGGATCCCACGCTTGATTTTAAAACGAATTTTCCCCGGACAGCCCTGCGCTCGCAGGGAGGGGATTCCCGCGCCGATCTCGTTCCAGCACCTTTGCATCGTCGGCGAAGCTCGGAATGGCCGGCGCCGCCGCGGCCCCTATTCGCATTTTCCTCACCACCCCTCGGCCATGAAGGGGTCCGGCGCGTGACGCGGCACGGCGCCGTCCACCACCCGAAGGCCGTCGCCCGATGAGGATCCTGGTACTCGGCGGCTACGGCCTGATCGGCTCCGCCGTGCTCGCACGCCTAGTCGAGGCCGGCCACGCCGTGGTCGCCCTCGGGCGCGACACCCGAACCGCGCGGCGCCGCTTTCCCGAGGCGACCTGGATCGAGCGCGACATCGCGACCTTATGCGAGGCGGCCGCGTGGCATCCGCTGATCGCCGGCTGCGACGCGGTGGTGAACTGCGCCGGCGTGCTGCAGGACGGACCCCGCGACGACGTGCGGGCCGTCCAGGACACCGCCATGCGGGCCCTGTTCCGCGCCTGCGCCGAAGCTGGCCTCCGGCGGGTCGTGCAGGTCTCGGCCGTCGGCGCTACGCCCGACGCGCGGACCGCCTTCATGCGCACCAAGGCCGCGGCCGATGCCGCCCTGGGCCGGCTCGACCTCGACTGGATCATCCTGCGCCCCGGCCTCGTGCTCGCCCCCACCGCTTATGGCGGGACCGCCCTGTTGCGGGCGCTCGCCTCCACGCCGCTGATCCTGCCGGTGGTCGGCGGCGCGGGGCCGATCCAGACCGTGCACGTGGGCGACGTCGCCGAGGCCGTGCGCCTCGGCCTGGAGGGACGGGTTCCGGTCAGGGCCGCCTACGACCTCGTCGAGGATGAGGCCCACGGCTTGAGCGACGTGGCGGCGGCGTTCCGGGCCTGGCTCGGCCACGAGCCGGCCCCGATCGTCGCGGTGCCGCGCCTCCTCGTGCGGCCGGTGGTCGCGATCTGCGACGGGCTCGGCCGGCTCGGCTGGTGCTCGCCGCTGCGCAGCACAGCCCTTGTCCAGGTCACCGACGGTGTCACCGGCGATCCAAGCCCCTGGCGCCGGGTGGGCGGGCCGGACCCGACGGGCTTGCGCGCCAGCCTGCGCCGCCTGCCCTCCACGGTGCAGGAACGCTGGTTCGGCCGGCTCTGGCTCCTGAAGCCGGCGATCGTCGGCGGCCTCGCCCTGTTCTGGCTCGTCTCGGGCCTCGTCGGGCTCCTGCGGTTCGACGCGGCGGCGGCGGTGCTGACGGAGCGCGGCGTCGGCGTGGCCACCGCCCAGGCGGCGGTCGCGGGCGGCATCGTCCTCGATCTCGTCCTCGGGGCCGCCATAATGGTGCGGCGCCTCATGCCGCTCGCCGCGCTGGCGATGATCGGCGGCACCCTGGCCTACCTGGCGGCCGGGACGGTGCTCGCCCCCGACCTCTGGGCCGATCCGCTCGGGACTTACGTTAAGACATTGCCCGCCGCGCTCCTGGCGCTGGTTGCGTTGGCGCTCGCCGCGGAGCGCTGAGCGATGCCGTGGGACGACCTCGTGCCCTGGACCGACCTCCTGCGCTGGCTGCACGTGATCGGCGCGACGGTGCTGTTCGGCACCGGCCGGCATCGCCTTCTTCATGCTGGTGGCGCACCGCACCCGCGACGCTCGTCTCGTCGCGCATGTCTCCGGCACCGTGGTGATCGCCGACGCCGTGTTCACGGCGACCGCGGCGGTCGCGCAGCCGCTGACCGGCCTCGCCCTCGCTTATCGCGTCGGCTGGCCGCTCGGCGAGGGCTGGCTCCTCGCCTCGATCGCGCTCTACGGCGTCGTCGGCCTGTTCTGGCTGCCGGTGGTGGCGATCCAACTGCGGATGCGCGACCTGGCGCGGGCCGCCGCGGCGGAGGAAGGGCTGCTGCCGCCGGCCTATGACCGGCTGTTCCGGATCTGGTTCGCCTGCGGCTGGCCAGCCTTCGCGGCGATGCTGGCGATCCTCTGGCTGATGACCGCCAAGCCGTCCCTATCTTAGAGCCATCCCGGTCACCGCCCGGCCGTCGGCCCCTTGTCGGTCCAGTCCGGCGGCAGGCCGAACGAATCGCCGACGATGCCGTCGATTCCGGGCGCCCGGCCGAAGGCCTGGCAGTCGGGATCACGCGGCATCTCGCCGAGCATCGTCACGCGGATGCGCTCGTAGGTCGGGATGGTGAGCTCGGACTCGAACGGGTCCACGCCGGTGGTGAGGTACGAGCCGAAATCCTGGCCGAAATCGCCGGCGAGGTCGTAGATGTCGGCGACCGGGGAGAAGCGGGCCTGGTTGGTGAAGGAGTTTGCGCCCCCGGCCCAGACCATCGCGGCGCGCTGCTGGCGGCGGGCGTCGAGGGCCTCGGCCTCGACCGTGAGGTCGCCGAGCCCGATCGGCAGGCGCGGCACCGGCACCTTGCCGATCGTGTCGGCGAAGCCGACGCCGACCTGAGCGGCGATCGTGATCGCCGCCGAGGCGCCGACCGCGACGCCGGAGGCCGGCACGTTGGTGAGGCTGGCGCGGGTGATGTTGGCCCGCACGGTCAGGTCGGCCGGGCCGGAGGAGACCACGTCGTAGCGCAGCGACAGCTCGTAGCAGAGCGCCCGGTCGGCGGCGTTGGCGACGACCCGGCGCTCCTGCTCGGTCACGCCCGGGCCGGAGACGGCGGCACTGAAGACGGTGGGGATGATGCGGACGGTCCGCACCTGGGCCATCGCCGCCTTGTCGATGAAGATCCGCGACTTGGTGGCGGTCGCCTCGCTCGCCGTCAGGTGGTCGTAGCGGGTCAGCAGGCCGGTCTGGGTCAGCACCGGCGTCGCGCAGCCCGCGAGCAGCGCCAGGGTCGTCACGGCCGCGACGCGGCGGGCGGCCCGCGCGTTCAAGGCAGCCTTGATGGTCGTCCGCATTCGGTCGCTTTCCCGGATCGCGCGAAGCCGCACCCACGGGATCCCGACGAGGATTCCCGAAAGGCCGGCTCCCGGCGGCGCAAGGGCGGGCCCGTCCGGACTCGCCGCGCCGTTATGCCTTTGAGCCTAACCTTCGCCGCGGGATCGGGGAAGCCGAGCTTGGCCGGAACACGCGCTTCGGCCCCGGCTGTAACGCTTCGGCCACATTGTTTCCGAAGGGCAGGACCCTACCGGGACCGGTCAGGCGAGCGCCGCCATGCTGCAGCTCTGGCCGCCATCGACCGGCAGGCACACGCCGGTGATGAAGCGTGCCTCGTCGGAGGCGAGGAACACCGCCGCATGGGCGATGTCCCAGGCCTCGCCGAGGCGGCCGAGGGGCACCCGGCGGTCGCGGCCGGATTCCGGGGTGCCGGCGCCCCGGCACTCGTCGGCCAGCGTCGTGTCGAGGAGGCCCGGCAGGATCGCGTTCGCCCGGATGCCGTCGCGGGCATACTGCATCGCCACCGACACCGTCGCCTGGTTCACCGCCGCCTTGGCGGCCGCGTAGGCGAAGGTCGGGGTGCCGGTCCAGCGCCGCGAGGCGACCGACGAGATGTTGACCACCGCGCCCGAGCGCCGGGCCCGCATCCCCGGCAGCACCGCCTTGCAGGTGCGCCAGACGCCGCCGACATTGACCTCGATCGCCCGCCGCCAGGTCTCCTCGTCGAGATCCTCCGGGCCGCCGGCCTCCGGCAGGCCGACATTGTTGTGCAGGATGTCGATGCGGCCGAAGCGGCTCTCGCCGAGCGCCACCGCACCCGCCACCGCGTCGTAATCGGTGACGTCGGCGCAGAGCGCCACGGCCTCGTTGCCCTCCTCGACGATGATCTGCGCCGTCTCCTCAGCGGCGGCGAGCCCGAGATCGACGCAGATCACCCGGGCGCCCTCCCGGGCGAAGGCGACCGCGACCGCCTTGCCGTTGCCCCAGCCGGTGCCGGCGGAGCCCGCCCCGAACACGATCGCGGTCTTCTTCAGCAGGCGTGTCGACATGGCCCGAGCCTCCGTCCTCGACGGAGACTCGCAAAAGGATCGCGCCGCGCAACGGGCGGCGAAGCAGGGCGGCCAGACGCCGCCCGCATGGATGGCGCCCGGGGATCAGGCGCCGGCGGGACCGGCTCTCCTGGAGAAGCGCCAGGCCGCGACCGCGACCGCCAGGGCGAAGCAGAGCTGGGCCAGGCTGCCCTCCCCCAGGTGGACGTGACCGAGCTCGTGCCGCACGGCGAAGCGGACGACGAGGCCGGCGGCCCAGTAGCCGAGGCAGAAGGTCAGGGCGGCGAGGAGGAGCGCGACGAAGTCGTTCATGAGCGAGAGACCCGCGGACGAATAAGCCGCCGCGTCATCCCGCCGGCCGGCGGAACGCGGCGCGACCATGAGGCCCGGGCAAGCTTGCCCGAAGCCGGTCAATCTCGAGGGAGCAAAAGGCGCGCCAGAGCTTTCCTCACAGGATTTTTGCATCGCTCAAACGTGTGAAGCCTACGGCTTCACCGCGCGGGCTCGTGATACCATGGCCGGAAGATCCCTTCCGGCCATGGTATCACTCCGGCCGCGTCGCCTGCATCGAGGGCCGCTCGCCGAAGCCCGCGTACCACGCCGCCGCCGCCGGGGCGCGCTCGCGCCAGCCGAGATCGGGCAGGCGCAGGTCGAGATAGCCCAGCGCGCAGCCATACGTGATGCTGGCGATGTCGACCCGCTCGCCGAGGCCGGGCGCCGCCGCCTCGATCCGCGCCAGCGCGTCGACGATCTTCTCGCGCTGGCCGCCGACCCAGGCCGGCGAGCGCTCGCTCTCCTGGCGCACCCGGGTCTCGTAGACGCAGAGCAGGGCCGCATCGAGCAGGCCGTCGCCGGTCGATTGCGCGGTGAGCGCCGCCCAGCGCGCCGGACCCGGGGCCGGGAAGACGCCGCCCTGCCCGAGATGGTCGAGGTACTCGCAGATCACCCGGCTGTCGGCGAGCGCCGTGCCGTCGTCGAGGATCAGGGTCGGCACCTGCGCCAGCGGGTTCTGCGCCCGGATGGTGGCGTCGCGGTTGATCGGATGGGCGGCCGCCGGCAGCAGCTCCAGGCGCTCGAATAATCCGAGCTCGTGGGCGACGACCAGCACCTTGCGGACGAAAGGCGAGGTCTTGGCGTAGAAGAGCTTCACGGGACTTCCTCCTGTTTCTTGATCTTACACAATCCTACCCACGACCTTATCCTGAGGTGACCGGCGATCGAAGATCGCTGCGCGTAGCAGCCTCGGAGGAGGCCTCCAGAGATAACTGAGACTTCTGGAGGCCTCCTTCGAGGCTCACTGCGTTCGCACCTCAGGATGAGGTTCTGGGTGGGGTGAAACCATTCGTCGGCGATTCTTGGCCGACAATCCTTTTCGCCTTGCTCACTGCCCCCGCCCGGCCGCCGGCTTCGCGGCGGGCTTCTGCGCGGCCGGCGCCGGCGGTGCGGCACCGGCCGCCGCGGGCTTCGCCGGAGCCGGCGGGCGCGGGGTTTCGAGGCTGAGGCGGCGCACCGGCCAGCCGTCGCTCCAGCGCTCCATGTCGATGAAGCGCGGGTTGCTCTTCAGGCTCGCGGCATTCTGGCCCGAGAACGCGGCGGCCGCCGCCATGTCGAAGGTCTTCCAGAAGGCGAGGTAGTCGAGGCTGTCGGTGCCGGCGGCGTTGATCTGGCCGACCAGGACGGTCTGCTCGCCGGTGAGGGTCATGTCGGCCGACCACTTGAACGGGGCTGGCTTCTGCTTCGGGTCGGGGGTCGGCAGCTTCAGCTGGCCGACATCGTAGGCCGGGTTGCCGCCGGCCGGCGCGGCCAGGGTCGCCGAAAGCGCCGGGAAGCCGTGGTCGTCGGAGAGGGCGCGGACCATCAGCTTGTGGTCGACAGGCACGGCGCTCGCCTCCCGCATCACCCGCCGCGCGGCGATGTCGGCGGCGCGGGCGTCCCGGTCGCCGATCACCGTGACGATCAGCGTCGCGGGGTCGATGGCGTTGAGGTCGTGGAGCGCGATGCCCCGGGCCTTGTCGTCCCGGGCGATGCCGCCCGGCATCGCGCCGAAGATCAGCCGCGGCACCGGCAGGCCGGTTTCCTTGGCGTGGGCCGCGAGGTTCGCCGCCAGCGGCACGCCGGCGAGGTGACCGATCAGCGCCACCCGGCTCGTGTCGGGCTTGGCCTCCTGGTCGCCGGCGAGTTCGGCGAGCGCATCCTTGACCAGGGTCGCGGCGAGGCCGCTCGCATCCACCGGCCGCGTGCGGCCCACCTCCTGGAAGCGCGGGAACAGGACGAGATAGCCCGAGCGCGCCAGATGCTCGATCCAGGCGCCGTAGGCCTGTGGGTTCACCGCGCCCCAGGCGTGCAGCATCACCGCCACCGGCCGTCCCTGCGCCGGGGCCGCGCCATTGCCGTAATAGGCGAGCGTCACCGCGCCGGCCCGGCCGAGGGCCCGCTTCACCACGCTCGCGGCGGCGTAGGCTTGGCCTCCCGGCCCCTCCTTCGGCTGGGCGGGCGGCGTGGCCGCCTCCGCGCCGGGCGCAGCCCCGAACACCGCGAGGGCGAGGGCGAGCGGAAGAGCGAGGCGGATGCGGGAGAGCGATGGCATGAGGCTGGGGGGCTGACGGCTCGGGACGCGCACCCCACACTGTTTCGCGCCCGCACTCAAGGCGTGATCGCGCCGGAGCCTCACCGTTCTGTGGCTTGTCGCTTCCGCGGTACAGTCACGCTCCAATCCGCGGGAGAGCAGGACGGAGTTCGGAGCGGATCTAGTCCCGCCCCTCCGGCTCGTCGCCGAGCACGGCGTGCAGCCGGCCGATCAGGGCGTCGAGTTCCCGCGGCACCGGCTCGTCGGTCACGTCGGTGTACATCGCCCGCAAGTCGTGCCCGAGCTTGGCGAGCAGCAACGCGTCGGCCAGGGACGACGCGGTCGGGTGCGTCTGGCCGAAGCTCGCGGCGTGATTGCTCTGAATCATCTTCATGGCGCGATTACGGGAACGGGGGTCCCGGCTCCGTCAGGAAAAAGGGATGGGATCTGCGACGCTGACCGGCGCCGGGCGGCTCGACGACTTGAGGTTGATTTCCGGCGCCGGGTCCCCGGCTCGCCCTGGTCAACGCACTTCCCGGGGGGCAGTTGCGCCCGATTTTCGGGCACGCACACGGAACGGGTGCAGCCCCGAGCGTTTCCGCCCGGGGCCGAACCCGTTCTCGTCGTGATTCGCGTGGGTTAATTCCCGTTAACCATGGCCGTAATCGAGGATCCGATCCGGCCTTACATCGGCGGCGTCAGGCCGTCCTTGCCGACCGAGATGCTGCGCGCCTCGAACCGGTCGCCGTCGCGCACAGCCGAGGCGAAGACCTTGGCGCCCGGTACCAGCACTGCCCGGTCGGCCGGCTCCAGCATCACCACCGGGGTGCCCGGCGGCACCGCGACGGCGAGGCTCTGGCCCTTGTACGAGACCGTGATGGTGCGGCCGCCGCCGACGCTGACGCCGCCCGCGACGGTCCCGTTGGTCATGCTGGTCTCGACTTCGGGGGGAGTGACTTGGGGCGCCTTGACGGTGCCGTTGGTCATGCTGGTCTCAACTTGTCCGCTGCCGGCGCCGTCCGGCAGCCGGTCCCAAGGGTAGTGGCCCTCGCCGGCGCCGCGCAGGGCCTCGGGGAAGATCAGCACTTCGAGGGCGACCGGCGGATCGCCGGGCTTGTCGCCGGCCTTGGCGGCGGTGCCGATGAAGCTGCCGTCCTTGACCTGGTCGAGGCTCGCCGGCGCCAGCTGCGACACCCGGGTGCCGGTGCCGAGGCGGATCGTCTCCGTCGCGCCGGCGCGGGTGCGGATGGTGACAGCGTCCGCCTCGACGCGCTCGATCGTGCCGCGCAGGCGCTCGACCTGCGGCGCGGCCAGGGCGGCGGCGCTTGCCGCGAGGGTCAGGCCGGCGGCCGCGATCGTCCTGAGGATGGTCATGAAAGCTCCGGGGAGTCGGGGCTCCGGATGCGAGGAGCCCCGGCTGTTATGGTCCGCACCCCCGGTGCCGGCCATCGTCTCGCGCACAAGTGATCGCGCGAGGCCGCCTCACGCGTCCTCTTCTTCCTCCGGCTCCAGGGTCGCCTTCACGGTGTCGAGCACCCGGCGGGCGAGGTCGGAATCCGGATCCTCGCGGGTCAGCGCATCCTCCAGCATGGCGAGGAAGCCGCCGAGCTGGTGGCGGTAATGGTCGGAATCGACCCCGCGTAGGATGCCGGCGACGAAGCGCACCGCCATCTGCAGCGCCACCTGCTTGGCGGCGACGTCAGATTGCGCCTCGGAGAGCCGGGCGATCATCTCGCCGTGGCGGGCCGAGAGCGTGGTCAGGCCGTTGATCTTGTCGTCCGGGCTCATCGCGGCTCTCCCGAGAATGGGACGGGGGCCTTTCCCGCCGGAAAAGGCCCCCGTGATGTGGCGGTTGCCCAGGAGCCTGTCACGGGCTCCCGGGTCTGCGGAACCTCTCCCTCCGGATTCATCCGAGGGGAGAGGACCAATCCTTACGCCGCGAGCTGGCGCAGGACGTAAGGCAGGATGCCGCCGTTGCGGAAGTACTCGAGCTCGTCGAGCGTATCGATGCGGCAGGTCAGCGGGACCTCCTTCACCGAGCCGTCGGCCGAGGTGATCTTGGCGGTGAGCGTCTGGCGCGGCTTCAGCTCGCCGGCCAGGCCCTCGATGGTCACGGTCTCGTCGCCCTTCAGGCCGAGGGAGGCCCAGGAGGTGTCGCCCTGGAACACCAGCGGCACCACGCCCATGCCGACGAGGTTCGAGCGGTGGATGCGCTCGAAGCTCTCGGCGATCACGGCGCGGACGCCCAGCAGCTTGGTGCCCTTCGCCGCCCAGTCGCGCGACGAGCCGGTGCCGTACTCCTTGCCGGCGAACACCACCAGCGGGGTGCCCTCCCGCTCGTAGCGCATCGCCGCGTCGTAGATGAACATCCGCTCGCCCGACGGCTGGTAGAGGGTGTAGCCGCCCTCGACCACGCTGCCGGACTCGTCCTTCACCATCTGGTTCTTGATGCGGATGTTGGCGAAGGTGCCCCGCATCATGACTTCGTGGTTGCCGCGGCGGGTGCCGTACTGGTTGAAGTCCTGCACCCGGACCTGGTGCTCCTGCAGGTAGGCGCCCGCCGGGGACGCGGCCCGGATGTTGCCGGCCGGGGAGATGTGGTCGGTGGTGATCGAGTCGAGGAACAGGCCGAGGATGCGGGCATTGACCACGTCCTCCACCGGCTTCGGGGTCTTCTCCATCCCGACGAAGTAGGGCGGGTTCTGGACGTAGGTCGAGCCGCCGTTCCACGCGAAGGTCTCGGCCTCGGTGACCTCGACGTCCTTCCAGTTCTGGTCACCGCCGAACACGTCGGCGTAGCGCGACTTGAACAGGGTCGAGGTGATGTTGGCCTCGATGAACTCCTGCACCTCGGCGGTCGAGGGCCAGATGTCCTTCAGGTAGACGGGCTTGCCGTCCGAGCCGGTGCCGAGGGGCTCGGAGGTGATGTCGATCTGCATCGAGCCGGCGAGCGCGTAGGCGACGACGAGCGGCGGCGAGGCGAGGTAGTTCGCCCGCACGTCCGGGTTCACCCGGCCCTCGAAGTTGCGGTTGCCCGAGAGCACCGCGGCGGCCACGACGTCGTTGTCGTTGATCGACTTCGAGATCGCCGCCGGCAGCGGGCCCGAATTGCCGATGCAGGTGGTGCAGCCGAAGCCGACGAGGTTGAAGCCGAGCGCGTCGAGGCTCGGCTGCAGGCCGGCCTTGTCGAGGTACTCCGCCACCACCTGCGAGCCGGGGGCGAGCGAGGTCTTCACCCACGGCTTCGAGCGCAGGCCCTTGGCGACGGCGTTGCGGGCGAGCAGGCCGGCGCCGATCATCACGCTCGGGTTCGAGGTGTTGGTGCAGCTCGTGATCGCCGCGATCACCACGTCGCCATGGCCGATGTCGAAGTTCGCGCCCTCGACGGGGTAGCGCTTGGCGATGTCGGCGGCCTTCTTGAACTCGGTCTCCATCGACTGGGCGAAGCCGGGCTTCGCGCCGTCGAGGAGCACCCGGTCCTGGGGACGCTTCGGGCCAGCGAGCGAGGGCTTCACGTCGCCCATGTCGAGTTCGAGCGTGTCGGTGAAGACCGGGTCCGGGGTCTGGGCGTCGCGCCACATGCCCTGCGCCTTGGCGTAGGCCTCGACGAGGGCGATGCGGTCGTCGGCGCGGCCGGTGACCTTCAGGAAGTCGATGGTCTTCTGGTCGACCGGGAAGAAGCCGCAGGTCGCGCCGTATTCGGGCGCCATGTTGGAGATCGTGGCGCGGTCGGCGACCGACATGTCGTCGAGGCCGGGGCCGTAGAACTCCACGAACTTGCCGACCACGCCCTTCTTGCGCAGCATCTGGGTCACGGTGAGCACGAGGTCGGTGGCGGTGGTGCCCTCGGGCAGCTTGCCCGACAGCTTGAAGCCGACGACCTCGGGGATCAGCATCGACAGCGGCTGGCCGAGCATCGCGGCCTCGGCCTCGATGCCGCCGACGCCCCAGCCCAGCACCGCGAGGCCGTTGACCATCGTGGTGTGCGAGTCGGTGCCGACGAGCGAATCCGGGTAGGCGACCTCATGGCCCTCGAAGGGCTTCGTCCAGACGGTCTGCGACAGGTACTCGAGATTGACCTGGTGGCAGATGCCGGTGCCCGGGGGCACGACGGAAAAATTGTCGAAGGCCGACTGGCCCCACTTCAGGAAGGTGTAGCGCTCGCCGTTGCGCTCGTATTCCAGCGCGACGTTGTCGGCGAGAGCCTTCGGGGTGCCGAACTCGTCGACGATGACCGAGTGGTCGATGACGAGGTCGACAGGGACGAGCGGGTTGATCTTCTGCGGGTCGCCGCCGAGCGCCACCATGGCGTCGCGCATCGCCGCGAGATCGACCACCGCCGGCACGCCGGTGAAGTCCTGCATCAGCACGCGGGCGGGGCGGAAGGCGATCTCGACCTCGGTCTTGCCGCGGTTCTCCAGCCAGCCGACCACGGCCTCGATGTCGGCCTTCTTGACCGAGCGGTCGTCCTCGTAGCGGAGCAGGTTCTCGAGCAGCACCTTCATCGAGAAGGGCAGCCGGCTCGCATCCGGCAGGCCGTTCTTCTCGGCCTCGGGAATGGAATAGAGCGTGTAGGTCTTCGCGCCGGCCTGGATGGTCTGGCGAGCCTTGAAGCTGTCGATCGATGCCACGGCGTGGTCCTCGCGAGGGGTTGTCGAACACGGCGCAGGCAGGACCTGCGCCACACGTCAGTGTTCGGCCGGATGCGCTGCGGGTTCGACCCTGGCTGACGCAGGGAAGACCCGTGTGCCGCCCGTTCTCGCCTTGCGGCCGAGAATCGGACGGTGCGCGCGCCGCCCCGGGGGTGCCCGGACTGGGATGCGCGAAGGACGGTTTGGACGCCTCTGAAGGTCGCGCGGCGCAGCCGGGGATGCGTATAGAACACTTCGAAACTGGCCGCTACGGGTCTGGTGGCCGCGGAATCACGCATTCTCGCCGGAGCAGCCATAGCGTAAACGCGGACGATCCCCTCGCCCTCGCGGAGCCCCCTGCCCTTGGATCCCCGCCCTTGCGCCTGATCGCCGAGGACCTCGCCTGCCGGCGCTCCGGCCGCCGTATCTTCTCCGGGCTCTCCTTCACCCTGGAGGCCGGTGAAGCGCTGACCGTCACCGGCCGCAACGGCGCCGGCAAGTCGTCGCTGCTCGCGATCCTCGCCGGGCGGTTGCGGCCGGAGGCTGGGCGCCTCGTCGCCGAGGAGGTGGGCGAGCGCACGATCCCCGAATGCCTCCACGTCGTCGGCCACCGCGACGGGCTGAAGGGGGCGCTGACCGCGGAGGAGAATCTCGCCTTCGCCCGCGACCTCCTGGGCGACGCCAACCTCGGGCCCCGCGCGGCGCTCGCCCGCCTCGGCCTCGCCCATGCGGCGGGCCTGCCGGTGGCCTATCTCTCGGCCGGGCAGCGTCGGCGGGTGGCGCTCGCCCGGCTCCTCGTCTGCCGCCGGCCGCTCTGGCTCCTCGACGAGCCGACCGCCGCCCTCGACGTGGCCTCGCAAGCGGCGCTGGCCGGGCTGATGCGCGAGCACCTGGCGGAAGGCGGCCTCGTCATCGCCGCCACCCACCAGGCCCTGGGGCTGGAGGGCGCGCGCGACCTCTCGATCGAGGCGTTCCGCGCCGCCCGGTCCGAGCAGGTCGCCGATCCTTTGGCCGATCCCTTCGCGGAGGCGTTCTGATGGGTCGCGCCTTCCTGGCCGTGGTCGCCCGCGACCTGCGGCTCGCCGGCCGCATCGGCGGCTCGGGGGCCCTGTCCCTGGTGTTCTTCCTGATGATCGTCGCCCTGGTGCCGTTCGGCTTGGGGCCCGACCTCAACCTGCTCGCCCGGATCGGGCCCGGCATCCTGTGGATCGCCGCGGTGCTGGCGACCCTGATCGGCCTCGACCGGCTCTTTCAGGCCGACGAGGAGGACGGCTCCCTCGACCTCCTCTCCGGCGCGCCCGCGCCGCTGGAGCTCTTGGTGCTCGCCAAGGTCACGGCGCACTGGCTCACCACCGGCCTGCCGCTGGCGCTCGCCACTCCGCTCTTCGGGCTCCTCGTCGCGCTCAGCCCCACCGGCATGGCCGCGACGAGCCTGACTCTCCTCGTCGGCACCCCGGCGCTCACCTTCATCGGCGCAGTCGGGGCGGCGCTCACCGCCTCGATCCGCCGCGGCGGCTTGATCCTCGCCGTGGTGGTGCTGCCCCTGATGGTGCCGACCCTGATTTTCGGCGTCTCCGCGACGGATGCGGCACTCGGCGGCACGGTGCCGTTCGCGACGCCGCTGGCGATCCTGGCGGCGCTCAGCCTCGCGGCGGGCGTGGTGGGGACGCTGGCGGCGGCGGCGGCGTTGCGGTGGGGCGAGTAGGGAGTCGGATCGCGCGGCGCGCGCCCTACATCCGCCCCCCGCCCACCGGCTCGGCGCAGAGCGCGCCCAGGGCCTCGACCAGGCGGTCGGGGTTGAGGGGCTTGCGCAGGATCGGTAGGTCCGGCCACATCAGCCGCATCGCGCGCGGCAGCACGCCGCCGGTGCAGATCAGCACCGGCACGCCCCTGCCGATCAGGCACTCGGCCGTGGGCGTCGCCTCGCCGTCGGCGAGGTTGAGGTCGAGGATCGCGACGTCGATCTCCTCCAGGTCGATCAGCGCCAGGGCCTCGCGGTTGGTGCGGGCCGGGCCGACGGCGTGGGCGTTCGAGCCGGTCACGATCTCGGTCAGCTCCAGGGCGACGAGCGCCTCGTCCTCGACGATCAGCACCCGTCGTCCGTCCAGCATCGCGATCTCCAAGGGTTCTGGGGCGAGCGAATCACCGTCCGCTCCGGGTCGCGGGGCGAGAGTGTGTCGCCGGCTCCGTTCGGTCAATCGCGCGAATGCGAGGGTCGTGCTTAAACGCTCCTTAACCATGACGACAGCATCGTCAGCCTGGCCGTGATCGGAGGCGGCGCACCCCGAACGGGTGCGATCCGGACGGACGGCACGAGGCGCGGAGAGGCGGCGATGGGCGAGGCGGCATTTGACATCTCGGGCCAGGAGAGGAGCGGCCCGGATCTCAAGGGGCGGACCGGCCCGGATTTCGATCTGGTGCGGCGCCTGCTCCTCCCGCCGGGCTGGCTCGGCCCCCGGCCCTACCGGCTGCCCCTGCCCGACGAGGAGGAGTTCGAGGAGGTCGACGATCTCGTCGCCCAGCTCGAGGCCGAGAACAAGGTGATGAAGGCCGTGCTGCGCTCCGAGCGCGAGGCTGCGGCGGAGCTGCGCGCGCAGGTCGCGGCCCTGTCGATCCAGCAAGCCCAGGACGAGGACACGCAGGAGGATCTGCGCGCCGACCGCGACCGTTGGGCCTCCCTGGTCGAGCGCCTGCTGTTCGCACCGCGCTGACACGCGCGTGGCCCCTCCCCCCGTCACGCCCCAAAGCCAGATCAGTCGCACGGAGACGGCCATGAGCCCCCGCTGCTCGCTCGTCGTCAACGGCAAGCCCGTCCGTGTGGCGACCGGCGACACGCCCCTCGATGCCGCGCTGCCCCGGACGGTCGCGGCCGGCCGCGACGGCGTGATCCAGGATTCCATGCTGCAGGAGGCTCTGCCGCGCCTGCGCAACACCAGCCGCGCCCGGCCCCGCCTCGGCGACGGCGCCGCGACCCGGCCGGGCCCCGCCCCCTCGCCCCTCGCGGTCCTGCGCACCGCCAAGCGCGCCGGCACGCTGCTCTCCGCCACCCCGCTCTCGGGCGCGGTGATGGAGGTGGTGGTCACGGTCTCGCGCAGCCTCGACGTCGCCCCCGGCCAGGCCGTGGAGGTCGCCTTTGCGGGGCTGCCGGCCCGGCCCTACTGCCCGACCCAGCGCATCGACGGCAACACCGAGCTCAACGAACTCGTCTTCCACCTGCGCCGCGACCGCGGGGCGCTCGGCCCCGCCCTCGGCGAGGCGGTGCATCCCGGCCACGCCGTGCGGATCAAGGGACCGGCCGGCGGCACGCCGTACCGGCCCGGCCCCGGCCGCCTGATCCTGGTCTCGGCCGAGACCGGCTTCGCGCCGATCTGGGCCATCGCCCGGGCGGCGCGCCACCTCGAGATCGGGCGCGAGATGGTGGTGGTGGCCGGCGCAGCGGATGCCGACGACCTCTACATGCGCCCCGGCCTCGATTGGCTGCGCACCACCGGCGTGCAGCAGCTCACCCTGGCGGCCAGCCGCGACCGCCGCGGCCAGACGGACGTGCGCCACGGCCCCGTCACCGCTCACCTGCCGACCCTGCGCGGCAGCGACACCGTTCACGTCGCCGGCCCGCCCGACATCGTGCGGGCGGTCGAGCGGCTCTGCGACAGCGTCGGCGCCACCTGCGCCGCCCTGCCCTTCCTGCCCTCGCGCAGCCGGGCCCGGAGCCTCGTCACCCCGGGCGATACGGGCGCTCAGTTCGGGCTGTGAACCGAAGAACCCGGGCGTTCGAGCCTGGTTACGCCGTCGCGTGATCCGGGCACATCGACCGGGTCGCGACCGCGGCGACAAGCGTGTCGGCCTCGCGGCGCGACCGGATCACGAGCGTCGGCACGCGCGGACCGTGAGCGTCGAGGCCGCGGATGATGGCGGGGACCGTGTCCCGTTCGAAGTTCCAGACGTAGCTCAGGAAGTCCCGGTCCGGCAGTCTCTCGGGGCAACCCGGCGCCATGTCCGGCCGGGTCCGACCGCGATGCACGAACCCACGGCGAATCACGCCGGTGAGGCAGGTCAGTCGCGGCAGACGCAACCAGATCGCGAGATCGGTGCGCGGCAGGCGCAGATCCAGGCTCGACGGAAAGCTGCCGTCCATGATCCAGCGCTCGCTCGCGACCGCTGCTGCGATCAGAGCACGGGACTCCTCGCGGGGCCGAGCCACCCAGCCGGGAAGCCAGTAGAAGTCCCGGTCCATGGAGAGGTGCGGCAGGTCGAGCTGGTGACCGAGGGCAGAGGAGAGCGTCGACTTTCCGGCGCCGGAGCTGCCGAAGACCAACACGCGTCGAGCCCTGCGCAGCAGCGCAGCAGCGCAGCAGCCTCTGGCAACCCGATCATGTGCGGCATCGCGAGTCCCGGCATTCATGGGCACCGGTCTGCCCTTAGGGCATGCGACCGGAACCGGCAAGGCGCCGGTCCGGGCGTCGACGAAGACCTAGGCTGCCGGCCCTCACGCCAGTTCCGCGACCGGCACCGGGTAGGCGTGCGGCCGCGAGGCCAGCATCGCGTCGATGAGGGCCAGCACCTCGGCGCGCCCGACATTGGCCGCCTGCTCGAACGGCGTCCAGGTCTGGTGGAAATCGAGCGCGGCGAAGACCGCGCGGTAGCGGGTCAGTTCGGCGGGGGTCAGCGGCACGCCGCGCACGAAGGCCTTGTGGGCCGAGATCGTCAGGGCCTCGCGCGGGTTCTTCCGGTTCAGCTCGAACTTCAGCGCGTCGCCGCAGAACACGATGCCGCGGGTCGTGTCGTGCAGCACGGCGTGGCCGTCGAAATGACCGGCGGTGCGGTGGAGGGTGAGGCCCGGCAGGGGCTCCAGCACGTCGTCGTAGGGCCAGGAGACCTGGAGCGCGGCGCTCCAGGTGAAGTCGGCGGCTGGCAGGCAGAGTTCGGGGTCGAAGCGGTCCTGGAGCTGGGGCAGCGCGCCGTAGCTGTGGGGATGCGAGGCCGACAGGATCTTCATGCCGCCCAGGGACGCGATGTGGTCGAGCGCCGCCTCGCTGAAGACCGGACAGCCCTCGAAGCCCATATTGCCGTCGGGCGTGACGATCAGGTAGGCGATCGGCCCGATGCCGGTGACCGGCTCGTTCCAGAACTTCCACACCCCCGGCTCGACCTCCTCCCAGTGGCACGGGAACGAGGCTTGCGCCTCCGCGACGTCGCGGAAGCGCCAGCCATCCTGCGGCACGACGTGGCGCGCGTCGAGGCACATCGGGCAGCTCGGCGGGGCCGCGAAGTGGCGCTGCCAGAAGCCGCAATTGTCGCAGACGAAGCTCGGAAGCTTGAGGGCGCCCGCGAAGGGCAGGTAACCGGGCACGCGAGACCTATCGGGCAGCCTTGAGGAGAGTTCCGAGATAGGGCGCCGCCCCTCCGCCGGCGACGCCGCGCGTCAGAACAGCCGCGGCAGGAGCCGGCGGCGCCGGCCGAGACGGCGCGCCGCCCCCGCGCCGAGGGCAAGCGCCGCCGCGCCGCCGATGCAGGCCGCCGCGAGGCCGGCGACGAGGACGTCGCGCTGGCGGTCGGTGAAGAACTCGCTGCGGGTCGGCGTCGTCTTGTCGGAGAATTTTCCGTCGATCGCCGCCGGACCGGGGGCGGGCTTAAACAGGTTGCCGGGCTTGTCGGGCGCCGCCTCGCCGATCTGCGCGTCCCAGCCGCTTGCCATCATCCGGTCGGAGAGCGCCGGCGAGACCACCTGCATCAGCCCCATCTGCACCGTCGAGCGCCCGACCCAGATGTCCCGGCGCCGGTTGTTGGCGGCGAACAGGATCGCGTCGGCGCAGAGCCGGGGGTCGAAGACCGGGGCCGGGATGTCCTGCTCGGCGCCCGTGCGGGTGCGGGCCCAGCCGAATTGCGGCGTATTCACCGCCGGCAGGTAGACCACCGTCAGGCCGATCTCGACGCGCTCGTGCAGCAGCTCCGAGCGCAGGCCGTCGGTGAAGCCTGTCACCGCGTGCTTGGCGGCGCAGTAGGGCACCTGGAGCGGCATCGACCGGAGCCCAAGGCCCGAACTCACCTGGACGATGGTGCCGCGGTTGCGCGGCCGCATGTGGCGGAGCGCCGCGAGCGTGCCCCAGACCTGGCTGAGATAGGTGGTCTCGGTGACCCGCCGCCACTCCTCGGGCGCGATCTCGGGCACCGGCGCCACGATCGACGACATCGCGTTGTTGACCCAGGTGTCGATCGGCCCGAGCTCGGCCTCGAACCGGTCGGCGGCGGCATTCACCGCCTCCACGTCGGCGACGTCGGCCGAGATTGCCAGGACGGCGCCGCCGTGCCGGCGAAGCGCGGCCTCCGCGTCGCGCAGGCGCCCCTCGTCGCGGGCGACGATGCCGACCGACCAGCCCTCCCTGGCAAAGGCATGGGCGGTCGCCAGACCGATCCCCGCCGTGCCGCCCGTCACCACTGCCACCCGCGCCACGCGCACCTCCCGAAGGCTTGAAAAGCTGCCGGGCAATGCGGGGAGCGGGCGAGAGGTTCGGGTGCGGCGGTGACGCACCGCGCGTCACCGAGACCATCGTGACGAAGACGATTCATGCCCCACCCACACCCTCATCCTGAGGTGCGGCCGGTGGAGACGAGATTCATTCCGCAGGAGAATGCCCCGCCGCAAGGCAGGCACGACGATGCCCCACACGTCCACCCCCACCGCCGGTCTCGATCCCGGAAGGCCCGCCCTCGGCGACGGCCCGGTGCGCCCGGTCGGCGACGTGGGAGGAGCGCGTCGCTGCGCCGGGACGTCCCCGTTCCGTCGCCGACCCGGCGATTCCCTGTCCGCACCGACGCCGATCCTGCGGGATTCAGAAGACTCTACGGCAACGCCGCGAATTTCGCCGTCAGGAACCGCGGCCGGGCCGGCTCGGGCGAGGCCGCGAGGGTGAGGCGGGACGGCTCCTCCGCCAGGCGCAGGCGCGAGAACGGCGACGGCTCGGTCTCGATCACCGGCAGCGGCACGAAGGCGGCCGCGACCTGGATCGGGTGGATCGGGGCGGGCGGGCGCCGGCGGGCCGGGATCACCACCACCTCGCGCCCGGCCATCGCCAGGGCCTCGGGCCGGCTGACGTCGCCGAGGCCGGCCGGGACGATGAAGGCCGAAAAGGGGCTCGCCGCCGGCGCCCCCTCGGGGGCGTAGGCGGTGGCGTTCGTCACGGGGGCCGTGGTGCCGGTGACGGCGGCGGCATTGAAGGCCGAGGCGCGCCGCAGCAGCGCGGTGAAGCTCGGATGCTGGCCGCCATCGGCGTAGGTGGTGCGCACCGCCTCCACCCCGCCCTCGACCAGGGCCCGGATGCGCGCCTCCTCCTCGTTGCGCCGCGCCGCCGCCAGGGCCTCGACCGCCGGGTCGGGATAGGGGGCGAACACGTAGCGCCCGCCCTCGACGCCGACCAGCGGCTCGCGGCCCGTCGCCTCGAAGCGGTCCGAGCCCTCCTTGAGCTGGCGCCAGAAGGCGATGTGCCGGTCGGTGCGGTGGCGCGCCATCGCGCGGGCGGTCATCCGGAACGGGAAGGCCTGGAACTGGAACGCCGCCTGGCCGCCGGCGAGCGCGTCGCGCACGAGCGCATAGATCTCGCCGACCTGCCGGTCGGTCATGGCGAAGCAGCCGGCGGAGGAGCAGGTGCCGTGCACCATCAGGGCCGAGCCGGTGCCGCCATGGGCCCGGTCGTAGACATTGGGATAGCCGACGTCGAAGGAGAGGAAATAGGCCGAGTTCGGGTTCAGCTGCCGCGCGGCGACCGCATAGAAGCCCTCCGGCGCCTGCCGGTCGCCGGTCCGGGTCTTGGGGCCGAGCTGGCCCGACCAGCGGCAGATCGGGAAGGTCTTGAGATGGACGAAGCGGCCGTCCGCCGCCCGCTTCCAGACCTCGATCTCGGATTCCTGCTTGTAGGCCCGCAGCAGCACCGGCGCCGAGGGCGCCATGCCGCGCGCCGCCATCACGGCGACCGTCGCGGCTGGCACCGGGGCGAGGTGCTTGGGGACCGCGTGAGCGGGGAGAGCGCCCGCAAGGAGCGTCGCCGAGAGGCCGGCCACGCCCAGGATCGTCCGCCCCCGCAAGGCCATGTCCCGTCGCTCCCTCCGCACGCCCGCCCCATGCCTGGCACGGCAATGTGGCGGTTTTCGCGCTAAGAATCTGTGGACGAGAGCGGGCCCGCCACGACAATCCCGTCTCGATCGCATCGGGCTAGAGGAATCTTTTCGTCGGAGACGTCCTCGCCCGTACGGTATTCTCAAGGTTTCGTTAATCTCTTGTTCGTTCCTGGCGCGCAGCATCGGCCGTCACGCCCCGCGACGGGGCCCGGATGGACGGAGGCTGCCATGCCCGAGACCGGACGACGCTGGCTGCGGCTGGTGGAGGAGGATGCACCCGGGAACGGTGCGGACGGACCACTGCCGGGGGAGGCCGGCCGCCGGCGCCTCGCCGCCCTGCGGGGCCAGCTGCGCAACCAGCTCGCGGCCCTGCGGGAGAACCCGGTCTCTGCCGAGGCACGGGCGACCCCGGAGGGCGCCGAGGCGGCGGCTTCCCTCGACCGGCTGATCGTCGAGGTCACGCGCCTGGCGGAGGGCTGGGACCGCATCGCGGCAGCCGTCGCCGTTCTGTCGGCGGGTGACGAAGGAACGCCGGAGGAGTAGGATCGGGGCCTTCCGACAGGCACTTTTCGAACGACCATGGGCCCGACCATCAAGCTGCGACCGCTGGAACGCGAGGATCTGCTCTTCGTGCACCAGTTGAACAACAACGACAGCATCATGCGCTATTGGTTCGAGGAGGCCTACGAGTCCTTCGCCGAGCTGGCGCAGCTCTACGAGCGCAACATCCACAACCAGACCGAGCGGCGCTTCATCATCGCCACGCCGGAGAACGAGCGCGCCGGCCTGGTCGAGCTGGTGGAGATCAACCACCTGCACCGCTCCTGCGAGTTCCAGATCGCGATCCACCCGTCCTTCCAGGGCCGCGGCTACGCCCTGGGGGCGACCCGGATCGCGATGGACTACGCCTTCAAGGTTCTCAACATCCACAAGCTCTACCTGCACGTCGACAAGGACAATCGCCGTGCCATCGGCATCTACGAGGCCTGCGGCTTCGAGACCGAGGGCATCTTGCGCGACGAGTTCTTCGTCAACGGCAAGTACCGCGACGCGGTGCGGATGTGCATGTTCCAGCCGGCCTACCTCGCCCGGCGCGGCGGCGGCGACGTCAGCGAGCCGGTGCTGAAGACCTGAGACTGCGAGGCCCGGCCCCCTTCGCGACGGGGCCCCCTTCGCGATGCGCGCCGCCATTCGCGACGCGCAGCCTCTGGCGCTCGCCGGTCCGGCTCCCCTATTGAGGGGGCCGACCGGAGCCCCCAGACCCTTGCTGCGCGAAACTTACCACATCGAGATCATCGGCCCCGAGGACGCGCCGGTCCAGCGCGCCTCGATCCGCACCGCGGACCTCGACGGCGCCCGCGAGCGGGCCCTGCGCCTGTTCCGCCGCGCCCGGGTGCCGCAGCGCTCGGGGCCGTCAGCCGAGGCGGTGCGCATCGTCGACGGCGCCGGCACCGAGGTGTTTCGCTGGAGCGTGTGGGACGAGGGGACCGGGCCGAGGCGGGGGCTATGACAAGGAGGAGCGAGACACCGGATAGGCGCCTGCCCTCCTTAAAATACCGAAAAAATCGGTATTTTCTCAGTTGCTTAGCATCCGCCCGAGAGTTAAGGTTTTTTCCCGATCTTAACTTTAGAAGGCCCTGATGCTCGCCATCTCGCAGGAGGATATCGAACGCCGCATCAGGCGCGACAATCCATGGTGGGAGAACAAGAAGCGCCCTTTCAAGTGGAACGAGTTCGCGCGAAGAGACTATTTTCGCGCCTTCTATGAAATTTCGACGGATTCTTCAGTTAGAAGGTCGACCGTGCTCCTCGGACCGCGCCGAGTCGGAAAGACGGTCATGCTGCATCATTTTATATATGAGCTGATATCGAGTGATTTCGACCCCTTGAAGATTATGTACATTTCAATAGACACACCCGTTTATACCGATATAAGTTTAGAAAAATTCGTCGATGTGCTTTTTAGAATCAACAATCTAAGCGAGGACAGTCGATGCTACATTATATTTGATGAGATACAATATTTAAAAAATTGGGAAACGCACTTAAAAGATCTAACAGACGTATATTCAAACATACGATTTATTGCTAGCGGATCGGCAGCCGCAGCACTCAGGCTTAAGAGCAGAGAGTCCGGAGCAGGTCGGTTTACTGATTTTATGCTGCCGCCTCTTACATTCTTAGAATTCTTGAAATTCATCGGCCATCTTGATAATTGCGTATCGCTTGAAAACGATCTTTATCAAGCTCACAATATTTCAGCACTCAACAAATATTTTATCGAATATATTAATTATGGCGGATTTCCCGAAGTTGCCATGATAGAAAAGATGAAAGACAATATTGATCAGTTTGTAAAAAACGATATCATCGACAAGGTTCTCCTGAAAGATCTTCCAAATCTGTATGGTATTCAGAACATTCAGGACTTAAATAACATATTTAAACTCCTTGCTTATAACAATGGGCAAGAAGTTGGACTGGAAGCGATTGCACAGCAATCACAAATCAATAAACTCCATATCAAAAGCTTCATAGAATATCTCGATAATGCCTTTCTAATATCTCGGCATGACAAGCTACCGACGTCTGGAAAGCAGATCGTTCGCAAGAGGAATTTTAAGATATTTCTGACAAATCCCTCAATGAGGGCTGCGCTTTTTTCTCCTGTTTCCGACACGGATCACAAAACTTTAGGCCACCTCGCCGAAGCGGCGATCTTATCTCAATGGGATCACTTATCGCGACAACGACAGAAATATTACTATCGGGATGGCCTCGGCAACGAGGTGGACTCTGTTGGCTTGGAGGCTGGAACTTTCCAGCCGATAGACCCGGTTGAGATCAAATGGTCAGATCGCAGCGCGAAACATCCCAGGACGGAACTAAAAGGCCTTCTATATTTCATGCATAAATATAATATCGACGCCGCCATAACAACCTCTAAAACTAATTTCGGAACAATAAATATTGATGACAAAAATATTACATTTATACCAACAAGCGTCTATTGTCTCAATATTGGAGCAACTACGAGTCAGGCAGCGATTGCCAGTCGACAAATCGACGCTCCCGAGCAACTAAACCTCCTCGACGACGAGATTTAGCGCCACCTGTTTCGAATTGATGAATGTCGCCGCATCAGAAAGTACCCTCACCCCCCCTCCGGCCCCGTCCGCGCCGCCAGTTCGTCGATCAGCCCCTGCAACGAGGCCGGCACCGCGTCGTTCACCCGGTCGGCGTACATGTTGCGCAAGAGGCGGCCGATCTCGTTCAGCGATACGCTGCCCTTGACGATCACCCGCTCGGTGTCGCGGCCCAGCCGCTCCTTCTCGGCCGGGGTGATGTCCTTGGCGGTGAGCACCACCACCGGCACGTCCGTGCCGTCGGGCCGGGCGCGCAGGCGCGTGAGGAAGGCGAAGCCGTCCATCACCGGCATCATCAGGTCGAGGAGGATCAGGGAGGGCCGGCCCTCGTCGAGGCGCTGAAGGCCGACGGCGCCGTTCTCCGCCTCGCGCACGGTCCAGCCGTCCCGGGATAGGCTGCGGCGCAGGCGCTCGCGGGCATCGGCGTCGTCGTCGACGAGCAGCACCGTGCCGGGGGAATCGGCCGGGCGGTAGCGCTCCATCAAGCCCTTGAGGTGGTCCCAGTCGATCGGCTTGACGAGGTAGTCGGTGGCGCCCAGCGCCCGGCCGAGGCCCTGCTCGGCGACCACCGAGGTCATGATCACCGGGGTCGCGGCGAGGTCCGCGTCGCTGCGGATGGCGTGCAGCACCGACCAGCCGTCCATCCGGGGCATCTCGATGTCGAGGAGGATCGCCCGGGGTTTCAGTGCCCGGGCGAGCGCCAGGCCCGCCTTGCCGTCGCTCGCCGTGCGGACGCGAAACCCCTCGCGCTCGAGAAAGCGGGAGAGCAGGTCCCGCGCCGCCGGGTCGTCGTCGACGAGGAGCACCACGTCGTGGCGCGCGGCCTCCGCCTTCGCCTCGTCGAGCGCCCGCACCTCCTCCGGCGTCGGCTCGTCGTCCTGGGCGGTCAGCACGGCCGGCAGCCGGATGGTGAAGGTCGCGCCCTCGCCGTAGGTCGAGGTCACGGCGATGTCGCCGCCCATGCGCCGGCAGAAGGCGCGGGTGATGGCGAGGCCCAAGCCGGTGCCGCCGAATTGCCGGGTGGTCGATTCGTCGGCCTGGGCAAAGCGCTCGAACAGGCGCCCGCACTGCTCCGCGGTGAGCCCGATGCCGGTATCGGTCACCGCGAAGGTCAGCCACTCGGCGCCCTCCTCCTCGTCGCGCCGGGCTGAGAGGGTGATGGTGCCGCCCTCCGTGAACTTCGCGGCGTTGCCGAGCAGGTTGACCAGGCACTGGCGCACCTTGCCCTGGTCCTGGCGCATGGCGCCGATCCCGTCGGGAATGTCGAGGACCAGGCGGTTGCGCTTCTTCCCCACCAGCGACTCGGTCGCCGCCACCACGTCGCCGATCATCTCCTTGACGGCGAAATCCTCGGCCGCCACCGTCATCCGGCCGGCCTCGATCTTCGAGATGTCGAGCACGTCGTTGATGAGGCCGAGGAGGTGGCGCGCCGACGATTCGATCTTGCGCAGGTCCGGCAGCAGCTCGGCCTGGCCCAGATCCTCGAGTTCCTCCGCCAGCATCTCCGAATAGCCGATCACCGCCGAGAGCGGGGTGCGCAGCTCGTGGCTCATGTTGGCGATGAACTGGCTCTTGGCGCGGTTGGCGGCTTCCGCGGCGTGGCGGGCGCGATCGATCTCGGCCTCGGCCTCCTTGCGGGCGGTGATGTCGACATGCATACCGACCCACTCGCGCACCGCCCCGTCCTCGGCGATGACCGGGGCGGCGCGCACCTCCATGTGGCGCCAGGCGCCGTCGCGCCGGCGCATCCGGTACTCGATCTCGAAGGGCGTGCGCGCCTCGACGGCGCGGGACCAGGCATCGGCGGCCTTGGCCCGGTCGTCCGGGTGCACCGCCTCGACCCAGCCCCAGCCCTGGCACTCCTCGTCGCTCTGGCCGGTATAGGCGGTCCAGCGCCACTGCCCGATCGAGAGCTCGCCGTTGGCATCCGCCGACCAGATGATCGCCGCGGCGCTGTCGACGAGGGCGCGGAAGCGGTCCTGAGCGTGGCGCAGGCGCTCCTCGGTGGCGCGCCGCCGGGTGATGTCGGTGTTGGTGCCGTACCAGCGCACGATCCGCCCGGAGGCATCGCGCCACGGCTGGGCCCGGGACAGGAACCAGCGGAAGACCCCGTCGGCGCCCTTGAGTGGAAACGTGTCCTCCCACGGCTCGCCGGTGGCGAAGGCGCGGCGGAAGCGCGCCTCGACCCGGTCGAGATGGTCCGGGTGGTGGACGGCGCGCCAGCCCCAGCCCTGCATCGCGTCGAGGGTGGTACCGGTGTAGTCGTACCAGCGCTGATTGTACCAGACAATGGCGCCGTCGGCCTCGGCGATCCAGGCGAGCTGCGGCAGCGACTCGGCGAGGTTGCGGTAATCGTCCTCCCGCAGGACACCCTCGCTCATCGGGCGCCCGCCCGGCGGAGGGCGCGGAGCGGGGCGGCAGTGGGGAACAGGGGGTGGTCGGGCATCCGGGCGCTCCGTCGGGGCAGGGCCGGCCCCGGCGACGGATCTATGAGGGGATGGGCCGGCTGCCAGTGCGCCGCCTTGCCGTAGGGTCTTGTCCGGTGGATCTCAGCCGAACTGCTCGCGCAGGATGCGCTCGTCCATGCCCTGGCCGGGATCGTGCAGCATCACGAGGTCGGTCGAGCGGTCGAGCTGGGTCTCGACCCGGGCGACGCGGCGGAACTCGGTGTGGTCGGCCACCGCCGCCACGGGCCGGTATTCCGGGTCCTTGACCTCGATGCGGATGCGGACGTGGTTGGGCAGGAGCACGCTGCCCTGGCGCCGGGGCCGGAAGGCCGAGATCGGGGTGAGCGCGATGAGCTGGGACGAGATCGGCAGGATCGGCCCGCCGACCGAGAGGTTGTAGGCTGTCGAGCCCACCGGGGTCGCCGCCAGCACCCCGTCGGCGATCAGCTCGGGCAGGCGGACCTGGCCGTCGATCGAGATCTTCAGCTTGGCGGTCTGGTGGGTCTGGCGCAGCATGTAGACCTCGTTGACCGCCCGCGCCGTGTGGGTGAGGCCGCCGACATCGGTGGCGATCATCAGGAGCGGGTGGACGATGCTGCGCTGGGCCACCTCCAGCCGCTCGATCAGGTCGTCGAGGTGGAACTCGTTCATCAGGAAGCCGACGGTGCCGCGGTTCATGCCGTAGATCGGCTTGCCCGTGCCCATGAAGCGGTGCAGCGCCTGGAGCATCAGCCCGTCGCCCCCGAGCCCCACCACCACGTCCGCCTCCTCGGGCGGCACGTGGTCGTAGCGCTGCATCAGGAGCTCGGCCGCCTGGCGGGCGTCGGGCGTCGGGCTCGCGATGAAGGCGATCTGGTTGAAGCGCCGCGCCATGAGGGGTGTCCCGACCACCTTGAGAGACGGTCCCGCCCAACGCCTCCCGTGACGCGAACGGCCGCCGGGCCGTCGCCGGCCGCGTCGGGAGAGGCATAGCATGGAGCGTCCGCTCCTCGTCTACAACCACGTTCTCCGACGCCTCCGCGGCGCTCACTGTCGGAGAGGCGATGGTGCGCGAACGCCTCGCTGCCTACTTTAGCGTACTTCAGAGGATGCGCTCGGTTTATGACGGAAGGGATGCGATCCAGCGGAGCGGAGCGGTGCCGCTCATCAAGTCCCGCCCGAGACCGACGAAATCTTTCACAATACCTAGATGCGAAAATCTGTGTACCGATTTATTGTCTAAGTTTGCTTTCTGAATGAGTATATAATACAAGTAAAAATTATATAATTTAATGATATATCATTCAAAACTATATTTCTACTTATATATTGCTATATGCGAAATTGTTGACTCGCTAGATTGTTATATTATTTTATGTTATGTCGTTGTGCATGGGATTTCAAGGGAAGGTCAGCAAAATGGTCTGGAATATCATAAGAAAAATGTTCGACAAAACGTTCGACAAAGAGGAATGCATCAAAACTCTTGAAAATTCTTTGCTTTCCCGCCCTATTCCAGGAAAAGTATACAGATATACGAAACTTTCGGAAAATCTAATTAACACAATTCGAGAGCAGAGGTTCTATATGCCGACTTTCTCCGAATTAAATGATCCATGCGAAGGCTTTTACAACGTCAAAATGACGGTGACTGATGACGCGCTGAAAAGCATGTTTCGACATATGCGGGCCTATTCCATTTCTAAAGAGACAAAGGATGAGCTGATAAAGATACACGGTGTGGAGATAGTTGCAATGCTCGAAGAACTAAAAAATCTTCCAGAGAGTGATTTCATACAGGCCTGCAGAATGATGTCCAATCAAATTGAAAATCAAACAGAAGATTTCCGTCAATCGCAGCGACAGATAGATTTAAAAAATATAACAGTCCTCTCATTTTCGGAAAGCGCAAGCTCACCCCTGATGTGCTATAATTACGCGGATAATAACAAGGGCGTATGCCTGGAATTCGCTACGACAAGTGGTCCGCTTCGTGCGCTCTCCAAAGTGAAGTATCGAGATATTCCGCCGACCTTAGATACGTCCACCATCATCCAAACTTCGGAAGAATCGAGAATGCTGACAAAGCACACGGATTGGTCAAATGAACAAGAATGGAGATATATTGGTCATATAGATAACGGAAAATATACACCATTCAATATCAAATATTCATTATCTATAACGTTTTGCACGAGAGCAGACGTTGATATGGGGAAAAAATTACTACATGCGCTAAACGATGCTGGCTGGAATAGCAATGGCGGAGAAAATATATTCCGCTTCCATGCCGATACAAGCCGGAAAACTTATGGCTTGATTAAAATCAAAGAAAATTATATCAAGATTTAATATGAAATACAGTATATTTTATATAATATGCGTTGATTAAAGTAATATTTTTATGATACTATCCGTAACAGGATGCACACCTGACGAGAGGAGCTGGCGCCTCCCGTCAGGTGTATAGGCTGTGACTGACGTACGCACATTCTTCCTCTTTTTTATCTTCATACTATTGCGAGGGCGCCGAGACCTCGTCAATCCGCACAACGAGCCGTTCCAATCACAGTCCGAAAAGATCAGGCGAGGTCCAGCCCCCATTGCAGCGGTACGAACTCGTAAGATCCGCCGGAGCGGGCGATGTGCCCGGCAGCCGGGAAGGGAGCGTGGTAGAACGCCACCGGCAGCCGCTCGTCGGCGGCGAGCGCCAGCATCCGGTGGCGGGTGGCGCGGGCTTGGTCGGCATCCATGTCGAACAGGGCCGACCAGTCGGGGTGGCGCACGAACAGGGCCGGGTGGTTGGTGATGTCGGAGGCGATCAGCAGCCGCCTGCCCCCGGATTCGAGCCGGAACGAGGTGTGGCCCGGGGTGTGGCCCGGCGTGCCCAGCGCCGTGAGGCCCGGCAGCACCTCCTTGTCCCACCCGTAGCGCTCGACCTTGAGGCCGCTACTGAGCGTCTTCTGCACGGCGCCGACATTGGCCTTCAGGGCCTCAGGCGGGTTCGCCACGCGGCCGTCCTCGGTCCAGAACCGCCACTCGG
The DNA here is from genome assembly GCF_040593685.1 of Methylobacterium sp. EM32. Lineage (NCBI taxonomy): Bacteria > Pseudomonadati > Pseudomonadota > Alphaproteobacteria > Hyphomicrobiales > Methylobacteriaceae > Methylobacterium > Methylobacterium sp. EM32. Next base: position 47,327 of record NZ_JBEXZS010000056.1, read on the forward strand.
GTTCCGGCACCAGGACCTGCGCGTTCGGGAAGGTGGCGGAGCCGTCCTTCCGCTTGAGGCCGAGGATGTGGTCGGGGTGGAAGTGGCTGATCACCACCACGTCGATTGTGCCCGGATCGACCCCGGCGAGCGCCAGCCCGCGCAGCGCCCCGCCTGTGCCGGGAGGACCCTGATCGGCAAAGCCTGCATCGACCAGCACCCGCTTGCCCCCGAGGGTGAGGAGGAGCGGCGTGAAGGTGATCGGCAGGGTTTCGGTCGGCAGGAAGGCTTGGCGCAAGGCCGCCTGCACCTCGGGGAGGGGCGCGTTGCGCACGAAGCCCGCGTCGAGGGGGCGCTTCACCCCGCCCTCGTGCAGGGCCGTCACCGTCGCCTCGCCGAGGCGGTAGCGGTAGACCCCCGGCAGGTCGCCGGCGGGGGCGGAGCCGCCGCCGGCGAGGCCGGGCGCGCTCGTGAGAATCGGGCCGGCGAGGACGCCTCCGGCCATGAGGGTGCGACGGTTCATCGACATGGAAGGCCTCCCTGAGCGTCTGCCCTCGCAGCTAGAGCGCGGCGCGCGGAAGGGGATAGGGTCTCACACCGATCGATCGCGCGCGCGATACAGCCGCGCGCCCTCGTCGTGTACCGTAGCGGCGAATCACCAAGGGGGCAGGACGCTCATGGGGCACAGGATTACTTTGGGCCAGTGGATTCCTTCAGGCCACAGGATCGTTTCGGTCGGCATCGGACTTCTCACGGCATTCCTCGTCGTGGCGGTCCCGCGGGAGGCCGCGCACGCCGCCTCGCGGGCGCCGGTCGCGGCCGAGCACGGCATGGTGGTCACGGCGCAGCATTACGCGACGCAGGTCGGTGTGGATGTGCTGAAGCGGGGCGGCAACGCCATCGATGCGGCGGTCGCGGTCGGCTACGCCCTGGCGGTGGTCTATCCGGCGGCCGGCAATCTCGGCGGCGGCGGCTTCATGACGATCCAGCGCGCCGACGGCAGCCGGACCTTCCTGGATTTCCGCGAGAAGGCGCCCCTCGCCGCCTCCCGCGACATGTTCCTGGCTAAGGACGGCAACGTCGTCAAGGGCTTGAGCACCAAGAGCTTCCTGGCGGTGGGCGTGCCCGGCACCGTGGCGGGCCTCGAGGACGCGCTGGCGAAGTACGGCACGCGGCCCCGCGCCGAGCTGATCGCCCCGGCGATCACGCTGGCGGAGGAGGGCTTCACCCTCGACCAGGGCGACGTCGACATAATGGCGACCGCCACGGAGGATTTCGGCAAGGACCCCGCCTCGGCCCGGATCTTCCTCAACCAGGGGCAGCCCTACCGGGTGGGCGACCGGCTCGTGCAGAAGGACCTCGCCGGGACGCTGCGGACGATCGCCGAGCGGGGGAAGGACGGGTTCTACAAGGGCACGGTCGCCGACGCGCTGACGGCGTCGAGCCGCAAGCATGACGGCCTCATCGTCCAGGCCGACCTCGACCGCTACGCCACCCGCGAATTGCCGCCGATCGAGTGCGACTATCGCGGCTACCGGGTGATCTCGGCCCCGCCGCCCAGCTCCGGCGGGGTGGTGATCTGCGAGATGCTGAACATCCTCGAGGGCTACGACCTGGCCAAGCTCGGCTGGGGCTCGGCGCAGGCCGTCCATTACGAGATCGAGGCGATGCGCCACGCCTATCTCGACCGCAACGCCTATCTGGGCGATCCGGATTTCGTGAAGAACCCGGTCGCGCAGCTGACCGACAAGGCCTATGCGGGCAAGATCCGCGCGGCGATCGACCCGAAGAAAGCCGGCATCTCGGCCGAACTCAAGCCCGGGACGCCGCCGCACGAGGGCAGCAACACCACCCACTACTCGATCGTCGACAGTCAGGGCAACGCGGTCTCGGTGACCTACACCCTCAACGACTGGTTCGGCGTGCGGATCACCGCCGAGGGCACGGGCGTCCTCCTCAACAACGAGATGGACGACTTCACCGCCAAGGTCGGCGTGCCGAACATCTACGGCCTGCTCCAGGGCGAGGCCAATGCGGTGGCGCCCGGCAAGACCCCGTTGAGCTCGATGAGCCCGACCATCGTCACGAAGGACGGCAAGCCCGTCCTGGTGACGGGCACGCCCGGCGGCAGCCGGATCATCACGGTGGTGCTGCACAGCATCCTCAACGTGATCGATTACGGCATGAACATCCAGGAGGCCGCCGACGCGCCGCGCCTGCACAACCAGTGGATGCCCGACGTGACCAATGTCGAGCGCTTCGCCCTGTCGCCGGACACCCGCGCGATCCTGGAGGGGATGGGCCACAAATTCGGGCAGGCCCAGCCGGCCAACCACCTCGCGGCGATCCTGATCGGCGCGCCGACGCTCGGCGGCCAGCCGGTGGGAGCGTTCCGGTATTACGGGGCCAACGATCCGCGGCGGAATACCGGGAGTGCGCAGGGGTACTGAACGGGTCCGCGAGATGAGGCCGCCGCGGGAGGTCGCTGCCTCCCGCGGCGGGCAGGAATGCCAGTCGGATTACGGAAGCAGGTCGATGAGACGAGGACGGGCGACTACGCGAACCCGTCCACGACGCCGCCGACCAGGTTGAGGCCGAGCAGGAATTCCGCCGCGAAATCCGTGCGCACCACCGGCTCGCGCGCGACGTCGCCGCGCAGGGCGTCGGCTTCCGCCCGCCGCGCCGCGACCGCATCCGCGACCGAGACTGCAGCGAAGACGACCTGCGCACCGCCCTGGAGCTGGGCGAGCCGCCCGAGATCGGGGCCGATCACCGTGGCGATCTTCGGGTAGCCGCCGGTCGATTGGCGGTCGGCCATCAGGATGATCGGCAGGCCGTTGCCCGGCACCTGGATCGCCCCCTTGGCGACGCCGTCGGACACGATGTCGTGCCCCTTCGCGTGCGTGAGCGGCGTTCCGTCGAGGAAGCAGGCCATGCGGTCGCCCCGGGGCGAGACGGTCCACGAGCGGGTCAGGAAGGCGGCGATCTGGTCGGGCGAGAAGTAATCGTCCTGCGGACCGAGGATGACGCGGATCCGCGACGCGTCCCGGTCGAGCCACGGCGCGAGCAGGCGCTCAGGCGCCCTGCCGCCCGACCGGGCTCCGGCGACCGGCAGGCGATCGCCGGCCTGGAGCCCGCGCCCGTCGAGGCCCCCGAGGGCGGAGCGGGTATGGGTCGCCGTCGAGCCGAGGACCGGCGCCACGTCGAGGCGGCCCGCCACGGCGAGGTAGCCCCAGGCGCCCTCCCGGCCGGCCCGGACGGTCAGGGTCTGCCCCGGCTCCAGGGTCAGGGCGCAGGAGGTGGGCAGCGCCTCGCCGTCGAGGGCGGAGCGGAAACCGGCCGAGACCACGGCGAGGCTCAGCGGTCCGTCGGCGGCGCCGACGGTCAGGCCGCCCGTCGAGATCTCGATGGCCGTGGCGTCGAGGGGATTGCCGACCGCCCGGTTGGCGGTGGCGGCCATCAGCGGGTCCATCGCGCCCGCGGGCGTGATGCCGAACCGGAGATAGCCGTGCCGGCCGCCGTCCTGAAGGGTCACCCCCGGCCCGGCGGCCTCGATCGTCAGCACGCTCATCGTGACGCCTCCTCGCGCCGTGCCACCCGCTCGCCGGCCGCCTCCCGGGCGGCGAGGCCGGCATAGGAAGCGGCGTCGATCGCCTCGAAGCGGATCTCGTCGCCCGGCCGCACGAAGAAGCTCTCCGCCCGTTCGGGCGCGTAGAGCTTCGACGGCGTGGCGCCGAGCACGTACCAGCCGGTCGGCATCGGCACGGTCGCCACGGCCGCGAGGCCGCCGCCGACCATCACGGCGTTGGTCGGGTGGGGCGGGCGCGGGCTCGGGCGCCGCTTGACCGCCAGCGGCTCCGGCAGGCCGCCGAGATAGGCGAAGCCCGGCGCGAAGCCGTACATGTAGACCCGGTAGGTCCCCCCTTGATGCAGGGCGGCGACCTGCGCGGGCGTGCGCCCGATCAGCTCGGCGACGGCCGCCAGATCCTCGCCGTGGGGCGCGTCGTAGCAGCAGGGCAGGATCCAGCGGGCCGGCGCGGCGGCCCGCCGGATGGTCCCGCCGGTCAGGCCGCGGACGTGCCCCGCCAGGGTCTCCCGGTCGAGCACCAGCGGGTCGTAGTGGATCATCAGCGAGCGGTAGGTCGGAACCGTCTCGCGGATGCCCGGCAGGTTTTGGGCGGCCAGGGCGTCGTCCAGGGCGAGGACCCGGTCGCTGATCGCCGGATCGACGATCGTGCCGAATTCGGCGACCAGCGCGGCCTCGCCGGCATCGAGGAGACGGGGCATGTCGGTCCGACGTCGTGTTTCGGTCTCGGTCATCGTCAGCCCGTCGCGAATTCCGTGTTGAGACGATCCGTGACGAGCATGCAGCCGGGCGCGTGGGTGATGGCGAAGTCGGGACGCGCCGCGGCGATCACGGATTGCGGGGTGACGCCGCAGGCCCAGAAGACCGGGATCTCGTCCGAGCCGACGGGCACCGGATCGCCGTAATCGACCCGCTCCAGGTCCTCGATGCCGATCAGGTCCGGCCGCGCGAGATGCACGGGGGCGCCGTGGACCCGGGGGTAGCGTCCCGTAACCTGGACCGCCTCGATGGCCTGGGCGGGGGTCAGGGGCCGCATCGACACCACCATCGGCCCGGCGAACGGTCCGGCCGGCGCGCACGCGATGCTGGTGCGGTACATCGCGACATGCGTGCCGCGCTCGACGTGGCGCAGGGGCAGGCCGGCCTCCAGCATCGCCGCCTCGAACGAGAACGAGCAGCCGATCACGAAGGCCACGAGGTCGTCGCGCCAGACGGAGGTCACGTCCGGCAATTCGTCGACCATCTCCCCGCCGCGCCAGACCCGGTACATCGGGATGTCGGTCGCGATGTCGAGATCGAGGCCGAGCTCCGGGATGTCGCGGCGGCCCGGCCTGGACTCGCCGATGATCGGGCAGGATTTCGGGTTGCGCTCGGCGAACAGGCGGAAATCGTCCGCGATCCGCTCGGGAAAGACCGCGAGGTTGCCCTGCACGTAACCGTTCGCCATCCCGGCGGTGCACCCGGCGATGGCGCCGCTGCGGCAGGCGAGGCGGATGTCGGTGCCTGTGGCGGACGCCCGATCGGCGGCGTCCCGTGTCGGATGAGGGGTCATCGTCGGCCTCTCTCGCTCAAGATTTCGGCAAGCCTAGCCCGTGGGCAGATGATGGCAAATCATGATTGTTCATGGGAGTCCATGATCCCGCTTCATGGCAAGCCAGTCGGCCGCCACCGATCGGGCGATCTCCGCCGCTGCCGCGCTCAGCCGGTTGTCGGGGGCATTCTCGTAGGCCGCCACGAAGCCGACGGCGGGGAGGCCGACCGAGGTCTCGAGCACGCGCAGCTGGCCCCGCTCGATCTCGGGCAGGACGGCGTCCGCCGGCATGGCCCCGATCCCCGTTCCCTCGATCGCCATGCGGATGATCGCCGAGAGGGAGGCGCTGGTGTAGAGGCGCGGCGGGGGCAGGTCCGCCTGGACCAGTAGGTCGCGCAATTGCGCGTAGGGCGTCGTGTTGGGCGGGAAGGTGATGATGGGATGGCGCGTGAGCTCCGCCAGCCCGATCGGGCCGGGCGCGCTCACGAGGCTCGGTGAGGCGATCCAGGCGGTGGCGAACTGGCCGAGGGACACGTTCACCAGCTTCGGGGTCGTGACCGGGCCGACGAGGAACGCGAGGTCGAGGTCCCGCCGCAGCAGCGCCTCGCGCATGGTGGGGGAGACGTCGACCGCGAGGTCGATGGCGACGCCCGGATAGGTCCGCCCCATGACGTCGATGAACGCCGTCAGCCAGGTATGGACGATGGTCTCGGACACGCCGAGACGCAGGCTGCCGCTGCGGCTCGCCGGCGCGGTGATGGCGCCGACCATCTCACCGTGCAGGCGCAGGAGGCGCTCGGCATAGCCCATCAGCTCGTGGCCCTTGGGCGTCAGGCTGAGGCTGCGCGGAAGGCGGTTGATGAGCGTGAGCCCGAAGGCGCGCTCCAGCGCGGCGATCCGGTGCGAGACCGCCGGCTGCGTGGTGTTGAGCCGCTTGGCGGCGGCGCTGAAGCTGCCGAGGGCCGCCGTCCAGTAGAAGATCTGGATCGTTCTCAGGTCCGGGACGAAATCGGACATCGCCTCTCTCCCGTCGCGTCGCTTGGTCCCGGGGTGGGTCGCGGCCTCACGGCCGCGTCCCGCCCGGGCCCGGAGGGGTCGGTCGCGGGGCGTGAGCCCGCCGGCCGGCGGGGGCGAGGACACTCATCAGGGCGTCGATGATGTGGCCGTAGCGCGTCGTGGCGGGATGGGTCAGCTGAATCCGGCGCGCATAGGCCGGATCGGGTACCGCGATCTTCCGGCAGGACGGAACGTCGGGCCAGGGCGGCGCCCAGTCCGGCACGAGGGTCGCCCCGACGCCCCGCTCGACCAAGAGGGCGATCGCCTCCAGGGCGTCCAGGGAGCACACGTCCCGCGTCCCGATGCGCCTGTCGCGCAAATACGCATCGCAGAGGCGGCCGCCCCAGGACAACACGTCGTAGCGGATGAACCGTTCGGTCGCCAGGATGTGCCGGATCGCGTCTTCGCCGGCCTGCGCCGCGACGCTCACGCGGTCGGGAAAGAGGCAGATCAGGGGCTCCACCCGCAGGCAATGCGAGCGGAGGGTCTTGGGCAGGGCGAAGGGCGGCGCCGCCGCGATCACCACGTCGTAGCGGCCGTCCATCAGGCCCTCGTGCAGCAGGGCCGACGAGCCCGGGGAGATCTGCAGGTCGAGGCCCGGGTGCTCGGTGGCCCAGCGACCGATAACGTCCGGGAGCAGCCCGGTCAGCACGGTGGAGATCGCCCCGATGCGCAGGGTTCCGACGAGCGCGTCGCCGATGCTCGCCGAGGCGTCGGCCTTGAGCGCCTGGACCTCGGCGAGGATGCGCCGCGCCTGGTCCAGCAGGCGGTCACCCACGGGGGTCAGCTTGATCTCTCGCCCGACGCGGGTGACCAGGCCGACGGCGAGGTCGTCCTCCAGGGCCTGAAGTCTTTGCGCCACGCTCGTCGCGGTCAGCCCCTGGGCGCGGGCCGCCGCCGCGACCGATCCGCGCTCGGCGACGGCGACGAAGGTTTCCAGGAACCGCGTCTCCACACCAAGCCTCCAGCTGGCTCTGAAACTGGCAACACTGAACTTATCAGCTGTTCCTGCGCGGCTACAAGAGGCGGGCAGCCAGGTCGCGCCGCACCTCGCCGACGACGGACGTCCGACCGGGGCAGGCCCGGCTCGTCGCAGGCGCTCGACCTGCAACCATGGGACACATCATGCGCAGCTTCTTCCACCTGGCCTACAATGTCCGCGACCTGGACGAGACGCGCCGGTTCTACGGCGGCGTGCTCGGCTGTCAGGAAGGGCGGAGCGCGCCGACCTGGGTCGACTTCAATTTCTTCGGCCACGAGATCTCGCTTCACCTCGGCGAGCCGTTCGCGGTGGCCAGCACCGGGCGCGTCGGCGAGCACATGGTGCCGATGCCGCATCTGGGCGTCGCCCTGGAGCTCGAGGACTGGAAGGCGCTCGCCGAGCGGCTGAAGGCCCAGAACGTCGCCTTCGTGCTGGAGCCGATGGTGCGCTTCGAGGGCCAGCCCGGCGAGCAGTGGACGATGTTCTTCCGCGACCCGTCGGGCAATCCCATCGAGATCAAGGGCTTCCGGTCCCTTGACGGGCTGTTCCAGGCACACTGAACCGTTGGGGCACCTCCTTGCCCGTATTCAATCACCGATAGCATAGCTTGCAACGCGCCGACTCAGTCGAGTCGGCGCGATATTGCCGTTCATTCGCTAATGAGAAGTATTTTTCTAGCAAAAAGCAAGTACGGCTTCTTTCCATCCTGGCACGAATATTGCCAGCGGTCCGATGCCAAAAATGGACAATCGTCCATAACCTAGGGGGCATACGATATGATGACGGACACTACACGGAACACCGCGCCGATTGCCGGCGAAAGCGCACCCGATCCTTATCGCAAGGTGATGTTCCGGCTGATCCCGCTCTTGATGCTGTGCTACGTCGCGGCATTCCTGGATCGCGTGAATGTCGGCTTCGCGAAGCTGACGATGCTCGGCGATCTGGGATTCAGCGAAGCGGCCTACGGCTTCGGCGCCGGGCTCTTCTTCATCGGATATTTCTTCTTCGAAACCCCGAGCAACCTGCTGATGCATCGCATCGGCGCGCGCTTGACGCTCTCGCGCATCATGATCCTGTGGGGGCTCATCTCGGGTGCCTTCGCCTTCGTGCAGACCGAATGGCACTTCTATACGCTGCGCTTCCTGCTCGGCGCCGCCGAGGCGGGATTCTATCCCGGCGTGATCCTGTATCTCACCTACTGGTTCCCGGCCGTGCGGCGGGCCCGGGTCGTCGCCCTGTTCATCTGCGCCATTCCCCTGTCCGGGCTCATCGGCGGACCGCTGTCCGGCTACATCCTCGAGACGTTCCACACCGTCGGCGGCTTCCGCGGCTGGCAGTGGCTGTTCCTGATCGAGGCCCTCCCCTCCGTGATCCTGGGCGTCGTGGTCCTGTTCTTCCTCGACGACAATCCCGCCAAGGCCCGCTGGCTGACGGCGGCGGAGAAGAGCGTCATCGAGGCCGACATCCGCGGGGACGCGCCGAAATCGGCCAAGCCTGCCGGCCTGTCCGGCGTCTTGTCGGGGATCGTGGCGCTGCTGTCGATCATCGCATTCTGCCAAGCGATTGGGCAGTATGGCTTGTCGTTCTGGCTGCCGACGCTCATCGCGCAGGCAGGCGTGAAGGGTCCGCTCGCCATCGGCCTGTTCAGCGCCATTCCGTTCGGCGTCGCGATCGTCTGCATGCTGCTGACCGCCCGGAGCTCGGACCGGCACAACGAGCGCCGCTGGCACCTGGTCGTCCCGTTCCTGGTCGGCGCCCTCGGCCTGGCCACGAGCACGCTGTTTACCGGCAACGTCACCGCCTCGCTGATCGCGCTCTGCGTGGCGGCTGCGGGGTGCTACACCGTGACGGCCCTGTTCTGGATCCTCCCGCCGCTGTTCCTGAGTGGCGTCGAGGCGGCCGCGGGCATCGCCGTGATCAACTCCATCGGGGCGATCGCCGGCTTCGTCAGCCCGTTCGCCGTCGGCTGGATCCGGGAAACGACGCACAGCACCAATGGCGGCATGCTGGCGACGAGCGCCTTCATGATCCTCGGCGCCGTGCTCACGATGATGATGCCGCAATGGAAGGGCGGACGCCGCTGAGCGGTCGCGCCTGACGCGACCGTTCGAGGACACGATCCTGGTCCGCCCGCGACCTCATCCTGAGGCGCCGGCGATCAGGTGTCGAAGAGATCGGTTCCGAACGATCACGGGAGCGGAGAATGCGACGGCGCCCCCGGACGGGTTCGTCCGGGGGCGCCGAATGACGTCAGCGTGTCGCGGAGCGGGCGCTACCGCGCCGGCTCCGGCTCGCCATGGTGGTCGTCCACCCCGCGCCAGCGGTTGATCCGGATCGAGATGTTGCGGATCACCACGTAGAAGACCGGGGTCAGGAACAGGCCGAAGATCGTCGCCCCGAGCATGCCGAACAGCACCGCGGTGCCGAGCGCCTGCCGCATCTCGGCGCCGGGGCCGGTGGCGAAGGCGAGCGGCACCACGCCGAGGATGAACGCGAAGGCGGTCATCAGGATCGGCCGCAGGCGAAGCCGGCACGCCTCGACGGCCGCCGCCACGGGCCCGCGGCGCTCGCTCTCCTCGATCTGGTGCGCGAACTCGACGATCAGGATCGCGTTCTTGGCAGCCAGACCGATGAGCACGATCAGGCCGATCTGGGTCAGGATGTTGTTGTCCTGAGCCCGGAACTGCACGCCGGCCAAGGCCGCGAGCACGCCGGTCGGCACCACGAGCAGGATCGAGAGTGGCAGCGCCCAGGATTCGTACTGCGCGGCCAGCACCAGGAAGACCAGGAGCACGCCGAGGGCGAAGACGTAGATCGCCGTGTTGCCGACCGCCTTCTCCTGGAAGGCGATCTCGGTCCATTCGAAGCTCATGCCGTCGGGCAGGGTCTGCCGGGCGAGTTTCTCCATCGATGCGAGGGACTGGCCCGAGGACACGCCCGGCCGCGAATCGCCCTGCACCGGAACCGAGTAGTACAGGTTGTAGCGCTGGACGATCTGTGGGCCCGAGATGTCGCGGATGCTGGCGAGCGTCCCCATCGGCACGAGCGCGCCGGTGGAGGAGCGCACCTTCAGCCGCTCGATGTCCTCTTTCTCCATCCGGTACTTGGCGTCGGCCTGGGCCCGGACCTGGTAGATGCGCCCGAAGGTGTTGAAGTCGTTGACGTAGGCGCCGCCGAGATTGACCTGCAGCGTCGAGAACACGTTGGCGAGCGGCACGTTCAGCATCCGCGCCACCGTGCGGTCGATGTCGAGGTAGATCTGCGGCGTGTCGTTGCCGAAGGTGGTGAAGACGCGGGTCAGCGCCGGGTCGCGGTTGGCCGCGCCGATCAGGTCGCCCGAGACCTGGAGCAGGCGGGCGATGTCCGAGCCCTCGCGGCTCTGCACCTGCATCTTGAAGCCACCGGCATTGCCGAGGCCCCGCACCGGCGGCGGCGGGATCGCGATGATGCGCGCCTCCTGCATCGGCGCGGTCTTGGCGAGCACGTCCTGGAGGATCTTGCCGGCGGTGCGGCCCTTGGCGAGGCGCTCGGCGAAGGGCTTGAGCGGCAGGAACATCACCGCGCCGTTGGTGGTGTTGGTGAAGGTCGCGCCGTCGAAGCCCGCGATGACGACGGTGTTGCCAACGCCGTCGATGTCGAGGGAGCGGCGCGACACCTCCTGGACCACCGCGGTGGTGCGCTCCAGCGCCGAGCCCGGCGGCAATTGCACCACCACCAGCAGGTAGCCCTGGTCCTGGAGCGGGATGAAGCCCGTCGGCGTGGTGCGCACCAGATGCAGCACGCCGTAGATGACGCCGGCATAGAGCAGGAGCATCGCCAGCAGCGGCACCAGCCGCCCGGTGAGGAAGCGGATCGTCGCCGCGTAGGCGTTCGCCGTCGCGTCGAAGGCCCGGTTGAAGGTGTTGGCCGCCCAGGCCCCGAAGCGGGCCAGGAAGAAGCGGGGCCGGTGATGCTCGGAATGGGGCTTCAGCAGCAGCTTGCAGAGCGCCGGCGACAGCGTCAGCGAGTTGAACATTGAGATGATGGTCGAGGCCGCGATGGTCAGCGCGAACTGCCGGTAGAACTGGCCCGAGATGCCCGGGATGAAGGCGGTCGGGATGAACACCGCCGACAGCACGAGGGCGATGGCGACGACCGCGCCGCCGACCTCGTCCATGGTCTTGTGGGCCGCCTCGCCGGGCGAGAGCCCCTCGGCCATGTTGCGCTCGACGTTCTCCACCACCACGATCGCGTCGTCGACCACGATGCCGATGGCCAGCACGAGGCCGAACAGCGTCAGGTTGTTGAGCGAGAAGCCGAGCAGCGCCATCACCGCGAAGGTGCCGACGAGCGAGACGGGAATCGCGATGATCGGGATGATCGCGGTGCGCCAGCTCTGCAGGAAGACCAGGATCACCACCACGACGAGGACGATCGCCTCGCCGAGGGTCTTGTAGACCTCGTGCACCGACTCGGCGATGAACTCGGTCGGGTTGTAGGCGATCCGGTATTCGAGGCCGGGCGGGAAGTCCTTCGACAGGGTCTTCATCAGCGCCTGGACCTGCTCGGCCGCCTCCAGCGCGTTGGTGCCCGGGCGCTGGAACACGCCGATGCCGATCGCCGGCTGGCCGTTGAGGAACGATTTCGTCGTGTAGTCCTTCTGGCCGAGCTCGACCCGCGCGATGTCGGAGATGCGCACCAGGCGCCCCTCCGACGCCTTGACGATCACCTTGCGGAACTCGCTCGGATCCTGGAAGCGGCCTTGCGTCTGGACCGTCAGCTGGAACGCCTGGGTCGAGGGGGCCGGCGGAGCGCCGAGAGCACCGGAGGCGACCTGGACGTTCTGCTCCTGCAGCGCGTTGATCACGTCGGTGGTCGAGAGCTGGTAGGAGGCGAGCTTGTTCGGGTCGAGCCAGAGCCGCAGCGCGTATTCCGAGCCGCCGAACACCGTGATGTCGCCGACGCCGTTGAGGCGCAGGAGCGGATCGCGCAGGCGCAGGTAGATGTAGTTGGCGAGGTAGTTCTGGTCGAAGGTGCCGTCGGGCGACAGCACGTGCACGACCATCATCAGGTCGGGCGAGGACTTGCGGACCGTGACGCCGAGGTTGCGCACGTCGCCGGGCAGGCGCGGCTGGGCGACCGAGAGCCGGTTCTGGACCAGCACGTTGGCGATGTCGAGGTTGGTGCCGAGCGCGAAGGTGACGGTCAGCTGCATGTTGCCGTCGTTGGTCGACAGCGACGACATGTACAGCATGTTGTCGACGCCGTTGATCTCCTGCTCGATCGGCGTCGCGATGGTGGCCGCCACGGTCTCGGCGTTGGCGCCCGGATAGGAGGCGCGCACCACCACGGTCGGCGGCACGATCTCGGGATACTGCGAGACCGGCAGCGAGATGTACGAGACGTAGCCGATGATCAGGATGACGATCGAGGTCACCGAGGCGAAGATCGGCCGGTCGACGAAGAAATGGGCAAAACGCATCGGTGGGCCTCTCGCGCCCCTTAACCTGGGCGTGGCGCTCCCGGTCGGGGCGCTGGCGTCCTGATGGAAGCGCCGCCCGGACGGGCGGCGCGTGTCTGGTTACTCGCGGACCGGCGGCAGGTCCTTGCGCTCGGGCGTGATCTTGGCGCCCGGGCGCACCCGGGTCAGGCCGACGATCACGATGGTCTCGTCGCCCTTCAGCCCGTCGCGCACCACGCGATAGCCGTCGATCTTCGGGCCGGGGCGGATGTTGCGCGGCTGGACCACGTTGTCGTCGCCGACGACGTAGACGAGGCGCTTGTCCTGGTTGGCGCCGATCGCCTCGTCGGGGATCAGCACGCCGCGATAGGGCTTCGAGGCCGGCATGCTGACGATGCCGAACAGGCCCGGCTTGATGAAGCGGTCCGGATTCTCGACCGTGGCGCGCAGGAGCACCGTGCCGGTCGCCTCGTCGACCCGGTTGTCGACGAAGTTGAGTACGCCCTTGCGGGTGGGCTTCGCCTCGCCGGTCAGCGCCACCAGGATCGGCACGGTGTGCTCGTTCTGGGTCGCCCCCATGCCGATGCGCAGGGTCCCCTGATAGGCCAGGAACGAGCGCTCATCGACCGTGAACGAGAAGTAGATCGGGTCGAGGGAGACGATCGTGGTCAGCATCGTCTGGTCTGTGATGACGATGTTGCCCTCGGTGACGTTGCGCTGCGAGATCCGCCCGTCGATCGGCGAGCGCACCTCGGTGAAGTCGTAGTTGAGCTGGGCCTGGCGCAGGGCCGCGGTGGCGTTGTCGACGTCGGCCTGGGCCGTCAGCGAGTTCTGCCGGCGCTGGTCGGTGACCTGCTCGGAGATGTTGCCGGAGCGGCTCAGGGTCTGGGCGCGTTCGAGGTCGGTCTGGGTGAAGTTCAGCCGGGCCTTGGCCGAATCGAGGGCGGCCTGCGCCTGGTCGAGGGCCGCCTTGTACGGGCGCCGGTCGATGGTGAAGAGCAGGTCGCCCTTCTTCACCACGGCGCCGTCCTGGAAGTGGATCTTCTGCAGGTAGCCGGTGACCCGGGCCCGCACCTCGACGTACTCGATCGCGTTGAAGCGGCCGGTGAAGTCGTCGTGCTCCACCACCTCCTTGACCACGGGCTTGGCGACCGTGACCGTCGGGGGCGGCCCGCCGGGAGCCTGGGCCCGCGCCGGGATACCGGCCATCAGCAGGAGCGCCGGGATCACCGCCGCCAGCCTCAGCCTGCGCATACTCACTCTCCCGCTCATCTCGTGCATGCGGCCCCTCGGACGCGCGAAGAGACGGGCCGGGGCCCATCCGCGTCGAGGGGTGGCCTTGAACGGGAACCGCGCCGCCCTCGGCGCGGCCCTCCCGGGGCCTGAAGGATGTCGAACCGCCCGCGGGCGGTGTTGATGTGTCAGCTAGTCCACGGTCTCGCCGGCATTGGCCCAGTCCTTGAACCCGCCGGCATAATGCTCCGAGAGGGGGATGCCCTGGCTCTGGAGGTACTGCAGCGCCCGTGCCGAGCGCACGCCGGCGGCGCAGGACAGGACCGGCCGGCGGCCATCCGCGGCGATCATGGCCTGCAGCCGCTCGACGTCGAAGCTCGACAGCGGAAAGGAGACGGAGCCCGGAATGTGGCCCGCCTCGAACTCGTTGGGCTCGCGCACGTCGATCAGCAGGACGGATCCGTCCGCCAGGCCGCTCTTCACCGCATCCCGGTCCCAGTCGACGATCGCCATTGTCTCACCCGAAGCGTCGACCCAGCGCCGACCCACGATCATAATCGGCGCGCCCGACACTTGTCACCGCGACGCGACGGAGCGGTGACGAATGCGATAAATCATCATCGCTCAGCGTTGCAAGAGCGGTCATCCCGGGACCGGGGGTCGTCTTGTGCGCTGCCGCACAAGCTGGATTCGGCTTCGCCGCCGCCGCTGTGTAGGAACGCCGCGATTGCGTCCCGACGGCTGGGACTTCATCGTTCAAGATGTCATCGTTCAAGGTGTCAATGCGCCCCCATCCCGTCGCCCTCGATCTCACCCGCCTCGTCACCCGCCTGCGCCACGCGAGCCCGACCGGGATCGACCGGGTCGAGCTCGCCTATGCCCGGCATCTCCTGGACCAGCCCGGCCCGCGGTTCGGCGTGGTCTCGACGCCGTTCGGCCCGAAGGTGCTCGACCGGGCGCAGATGGCCGGCCTCGTCGAGGCGGCCCTGGTGTCCTGGACCGAGGAGGTCGCGGTCGGCGACGACTCGGTCTATCGCGACCTCGCCGGCCGGCTCGGACTACCCATGCCGCCGGCGGGTTCGGGCGCCGCGAGGCTCGACGGGACGCGAGCGCGCCGCGAGCGGCAGCTCCGGGCCTGGCTCGCGGCCTTCCGGGCGCCGGGCCCGGAGCGCGTGCCGATGAACGCGATCTACCTCCACGCCTCGCACCTGCGCCTCGACAAGCCGGCGCGGTTCGACTGGCTGTACGACCGGCCCGACATCCGGCCGGTCTTCTTCGTCCACGACCTGATCCCGATCGAGTATCCCGAATACGGCCGCCCCGGCGAGGCCGAGCGGCACAGGGTGCGGATGGAGACGGTGGCGCGCCACGCGCAAGGCATCCTGGTGAACTCGGCCGATGTGGCGGGGCGCTTTTCCGCCTATCTCGCCGGCCAGGGGCGCCGGGTACCGCCGATCACCGTCGGGCCGCTCGGGATCGAGGCCGCGTTCCATCGGACACCGTCATCGGCTCCGACCCGGCCGTTCTTCCTCGTCTGCGGCACGATCGAGCCGAGGAAGAACCTCATCGGGCTTCTCAGCACCTGGCGTGAGCTCGCCGCGCGGCACGGCGAGGCGACGCCGCGCCTCGTCGTCGTCGGACGCCGGGGTTGGGAGAGCGAGAACGTGATCGACCTCCTGGAGCGCTGCCCGGCGGTGCGCGCGCACGTCGTCGAGGCCGCGGGCCTCTCGACCGCCGGGCTGGTGGAGCTGATGGGCCACGCCACCGCGCTCCTGATGCCCTCCTTCACCGAGGGCTACGGGCTGCCGGTGCTGGAAGCCGCGGCGAGCGGCCTGCCGGTCGTCGCCTCCGACATCCCGGTCCACCGCGAGATCGCCGGCGGCTTCGCCGAGTTCCTGCACCCGCTCGACGGGCTCGGCTGGATGCGGGTGGTGGAGGACCTGGCGGCGCCGGGGTCGGGGCTTCGTACCGCGATGACGGAGCGCCTCGCGGAGTACCGGGCGCCGACCTGGGCCGACCATTTCGCGCGGGTCGAGCCGGCGCTGGCGGCGCTGGCGGGGTAAGGCTGCGGGGCGGTTTTGCGCCGGGGCTGCCGCAAGGCTAAGGTTGCGGGACGATGTCACCATGGCCGTCCCGCTCCCTTCGGGTGCCGGGTCGGGCGCGGCTCCCCTCTCCCACACGGGAGAGGGGAGCCCGCGCTTCACCCGGCGCCGGACGGTGCGGCCTCGGCCCCGACCGGATCCGCCGATGACCGACTCCCCCTACCCCCGCGACCTCGTCGGCTACGGCCGCACCCCACCGCACGCGCGCTGGCCGGACGGCGCCCGCATCGCGGTCCAGTTCGTCATCAACTACGAGGAGGGCGGCGAGAACTGCCTGCTCCACGGCGACCGGGCCTCGGAGGCGTTCCTGTCGGAGATCGTCGGCGCGCAGGCCTGGCCCGGCCAACGCCACATGAGCATGGAATCGATCTACGAATACGGTTCGCGGGTCGGGTTCTGGCGTCTGCACAGGCTCTTCACCGAGCGTGGGATGCCGGTGACGGTCTACGGCGTCGCCACCGCCCTCCAGCGCAACCCGGATGCTGTCGCCGCGATGCGCGAGGCCGGCTGGGAGATCGCCTGCCACGGCCTCAAGTGGATCGACTACCGCGACTTCTCCTACGAGGAGGAGAAGGCCCACATGAGCGAGGCGATCCGGATCCACACCGAGGTGACCGGCGAGCGTCCGCTCGGCTGGTACACGGGGCGGACCTCGGAGAACACCCTGCGGCTGGTAATGGAGGAGGGCGGCTTCCTCTACTCGGCGGATTCCTACGCCGACGACCTGCCCTACTGGGTCGAGGGCCCGCGGGCGCCCCAGCTCGTCGTGCCCTACACGCTCGACTCCAACGACATGCGGTTCGCCACCCCGCAGGGATTCAACGCCGGCGACCAGTTCTACTCGTACCTGCGCGATTCCTTCGACGTGCTCTACGCCGAGGGCGCCGAGACGCCCCGGATGCTGTCAATCGGCCTGCATTGCCGCCTCGTCGGCCGGCCCGGGCGCATCGCGGCGCTCGCCCGCTTCCTCGACCACGTGGCGGCGCATGACGACGTCTGGGTGACCCGCCGCATCGACATCGCCCGGCACTGGGCGAGAACGCACGCGCCGGCCGGCCTGACCCCGAGCCGGATGGGCCGCGCCCTGTTCGTGGAAAACTTCGGCGACGTGTTCGAGCACTCGCCCTGGGTGGCCGAGGGCGCCGTTGCCGCCGGGCTCTCGGGCATGCAGGACTCGGCCGACGGGCTGCATGCCGCGATGGTCGAGGTGATGCGGGCGGCCGAGCCGGAGCGGCAACTCGCCCTCATCCGCGCCCATCCCGACCTCGCCGGCCGGGTGGCGGCGGCCGACCTCGCGCCCGAGTCCCGCGCCGAGCAGGCCTCGGCCGGGCTCGACGCCCTCGACGAGGCCGGCCGCGCCCGCTTTCTCGACCTCAACGAGCGCTACCGCACCCGCCACGGCTTTCCGTTCGTGATGGCGGTGCGGGGCAAGAGCCCGGACGAAATTCTTTCCCAGCTCGCCGAGCGCCTCGACAATCCGCCCGAGGCGGAGCGGGCCCGGGCGCTCGCCGAGATCGAGACCATCGCACTGCTGCGGTTGAAGCAGCGGCTGCCGTCGCTGCCGGACGTGTTTTCGGCGACGGCGTGAGGCGCTCTACCGAGGCCTGAAACCCTCCGTGTCATCCCGGGGCCGCGCAGCGGAACCCGGGATCCATAACCGCCGACAGTTCAGGAAGAAGCGAAACGCGTCGAGCCGGGTTCTGCATCGTCAGCGGTTATGGATCCCGGGTTCTCGCCTGCGGCGAGCCTCGGGATGACCCTGTGAGGTGGAAACAGAGTGTGAAGACACATGCTCCTACCAGCTTAGGTCTCGAACCGCTCCGCTCGCCCATGCGGCGCGTCGTAATCCAGCACCGGCCCGAGCGGGACGATCCCGGTCGGATTGATGGTCGGGTGGCTCTCGTAATAGTGCCGCTTGATGTGGGTCAGGTTCACCGTCGGGGCGATGCCGGGGGTCTGGTAGAGGTCGCGCAGGTAGGGCGCGAGGTTCGGATAGTCGGCGATCCGGCGCAGGTTGCACTTGAAGTGCCCGACATAGACCGGATCGAACCGCACCAGCGTCGTGAACAGCCGGATGTCGGCCTCGGTCAGGCGATCGCCCATCAGGTAGCGGCCGCGATCGAGGCGGGCGTCGAGGGCGTCGAGTTCCTCGAAGAGCGCCGTCACCGCCTCCTCGTAAGCCTCCTGGCGCGTCGCGAAGCCGGCCTTGTAGACGCCGTTATTGACCCGGTCGTAGACCCGGGCATTGAGCGCATCGATCTCGGGACGCAGGTCCTCCGGGTAGAGGTCCGGTCCGCTGCCGCCGAACGCGCCATTCAGCATCCGGATGATCTCGGCCGATTCGTTCGATACGATCGTGCCGCGCGCCTTGTCCCACAGGACCGGCACGGTGACCCGGCCGGTATGGTGGGGATCGGCCTTCAGGTAGACCTCGTAGAGCCGGGTCGCGCCGTTGAGCGTGTCCGGCCCGGCGCCCGGGCTGTCGCCGAACACCCAGCCCTCGGCGCCCATATGCGGATCGACCACCCCGACCGAGACCGCGTCCTCGAGCCCCTTGAGGGCCCGCACGATCAGGGTGCGGTGCGCCCACGGGCAGGCGAGGGAGACGTAGAGGTGGTAGCGCCCCGCCTCCGCCGGAAAGCCCCCCTCCCCGCTCGGGCCGGCTCGCCCGTCGGGCGTGACCCAGTTGCGGAAGGCAGCGTCCTTGCGCACGAAGCGCCCGCCGGTCTCCTTGGTGTCGTACCATTGGTCGTGCCAGACGCCGTCGACCAGAAGCCCCATCGCGCCCTCCTCACCCGCCGTCGGCGTCAATCCACCCGCGTCCACATCTGCTTCTTGCAGATCAGCCCGCCGAGCACGCAGCCCGACAGTTCGAGCACGTTCGGCCCCTTCATGGCGAGCTTGCCCGAATAGGTCTTGCCGTCACGAAAGTTGTAGAGCGAGCCCTCCCAGCCCGCGCCGGCCGGGCGCATGTCGCGGCTGAGCGCCACGCCGACGAGGCTGCGGCCGCGTAAGCCGGGATCGGGGTTGTTCACGTCCTTGGTCTCGCCGGCCAGCACCTTGGAGATGACGCCGCAATAGGCGGCGCCGCAGCGGCTGATGCGGATCTGCGAATCGCCTCCGGGCGTGAGCCAGGTACCGAGGGGCTGGGGACCCGCCTGCGCGTGGGCGAGAGCCGGGGCGCAGGCGAGGAAGAGAGCGGCGAGACGGACGGGACGCAACGGCACGGGCTCCGGGTGAGCGAATCGAAGCCCCGACCTAGCGCCTTCGCGCCCGTCCCGCCATGCGGTCAGGCGGTCACGCGACGAGTTCCGGGAACGGCACGATGGTGGATTTCACCGTCTTCATCGCCATCGCATCCTGCACCGCCTGCGACACGCCCTCCTGCGTGAACGGATAGACCGTCTGCATCTCGAGCCACGGATATTTGTCCCGGGCGCGGTAGAGCATGTCGACGCCGAGCGGCAGGTCGTTACCGGTGAAGGCCCAGGAGCCGAGCACGTTCAGGTCCTTGGAGCAGATCCGGTGCCAGGAGGTCTCGATCTTCCCCGCATCGGTGAACTGGCCCATCTCGACATAGGTACCGCCGTCGCGCAGGAACTCGATGCCCTCGGGCCCGGCACTCGGGTGGCCGGAGCAATCCATCACGAGGTCGGCGCCGAACCCGCCGACGATCTCGCGCACCGCCGCGATGCGGGCTTCGGGCGTCGTGACCTTCGTGATGTCGACGGTGGCCTCGGCGCCGAACTTGCGGGCGAGCGCGAGGCGCGGCTCCTCCGGCGCGCCGACGCAGATCACCCGGCCGGCCCCCATCTCCTGGGCTGCCGCCACCGCCAGGATGCCGATCGGCCCGGAGCCCTGGATCACCACCGTGTCGCCCCACTTGAACCCGCCGGCCCGCGTCGCCCGGTTGAAGGCGCGGATGCAGGAGGTCAGCGGCTCGGACAGCGCACCGAGGCGAAGCGACATGTCGTCGGGCAATTTGTAGACCTTGGTGCCCGGCAGCATCTCAAGGTCGACATAGACGTACTCGGCCCAGCCGCCCCACAGGTGCGGCGCCTTGTCGAAGCCGAGATAGCGCCCGTAATAGACCGGGGTCAGGCACTTGTTGGCCTGCTCCGGGTAGTGGACGCAGTAATAGCAGTGTCCGCAGGGCATCAGCGGCGGGATCATCACCTTCGATCCGACCTGGAGCGGCTTCTCCATGAAGTCGGCGGTGAACTCGTCGCCCTTCTCGACGATGACGCCGCCGATCTCGTGACCGAGCGTGAAGGGCCACGGCAGGGGCTTCGGCCAATGGCCCTTGAGGATGTGCTGGTCGGTGCCGCAGACGCCGCAGGCCCCCACCTTGATCAGCGCGGCCTTGCGCGGAACCTTCGGCCAGGGCACCGATTGGATGACCGGCTCCGCCCCGGGGCCTGCGAACGTCGCGACGCGGATCTCTGGCTTGCTCATCGGCGCTTCCTCGGCTGGCTGTTTTGGCGCGGCGCAGGGCCGCGGGCCGGATCGTGGTCCGGCCGCCCCCACCCTAGCATCGTATTCGGATTGCGCATCCCAATCGGGCACGATCGATGACGGGGGACGAGCATGGCCGAGGTGACGACCGCGCGCCGCGGCTGGATCGACGCCGTGCTGGAGCGGATCGAGCCGCCGCCGCTCTCCTCCTGGGCCTACGCAGTGCGGATCTGGCTCGCCATGATGCTGGCGCTCTATGCCGGGTTCTGGCTCCAACTCGAGAGCGCCTCGTCGGCCGCCGTCACGGTGGCGATCCTCGCCCAACCCCGGCGCGGGCAGGCCCTGTCGAAGGCGGCCTACCGCTTCCTCGGCACGGTGATCGGCTTCGCGGTCGCGATCCTGTTCGCCGCCCTGTTCGCGCAGGACCGGGTCGAGATGCTGGTCGCCTTCGCGACCTGGATGGGGCTGTGCGTCTTCGTCGCCAACTACCTGCAGGGCACCAAGGCCTACGGCGCCATGCTGTCGGGCTACACGGTGGCGATCATCGCGATCAACAACATCGACGCGCCGCAATCGGTGTTCGCCACCGGCGTCGAGCGGGTCGCCGCGATCACGCTCGGCATCGTGTCGATCACCTTCATCAACGACGCGCTCAGCGCGCCGTACGTCTTCCCCGAGCTCAGCGCCGGCATGGCCAAGGCCCGCGACGCGGTCCGGGACTTCGTCCGGAAGGCGGTGCGGGACGGCGATCCGGGCCCGGAGGACGCCGCCGACGCGATGCGCCTCGTGGCCGCGCCCCGCGACGCGATCGGAGTGGTGGCGACGGAGTTCCATGACGGCGAGAACCGGGCGGCGGGGGCGCGGAGCGCCGTGGCGGCCCTGTTCGCGTCGGTGGCAGCGGCCCGCTCCTTCGCGCTGGCGGTGGCGCGCTCGGGCGACCCCGACGACCTGCGGACGACGGTGCTCGCCGGCCTCGACGGCGACCGCGACGCCCTGCCCGCCCTGGTGGCCCGCCTCGACGCGCTGGCGGCGGGCGATCATGCCGATCCCGATGCCGTGCTGCGGCACCGGCGCGCCATCGACCTCCTGCGCCAGGACCGGCTGGCCGCGGACGGGATCGCGGCCCTGGAGACCGGCCGCGCGCCGCTGCGCGACATGCGCCTGCCGGTGCACCGCGATTTCCCGGACGCAATGCGCAACGCCGCCCGGGTCGTCATCACGATCGCGATCAGCGCGGCCCTGTTCATCCTGAGCGGCTGGCCGGCGACCTCCTCGGCGCTGCTGCAGGTCTCGGCCTTCGCGGCTCTCGCCTCGATCAACCCGAACCCGATCGGCTTCGCCACCGGCGCGCTCTGGGGCATGCCGCTCGCCGCGGCGTGCGCCGGCATCGTCGAGTTCATCGTGCTCGACGGCGGCCAGGGCTTCCCGCTGCTCGCCATCGCGATGGCGCCGGTCATCATCACCGCCTGCCTGCTCAGCCTGCGCCCGGCGACCGCGAGCCTCGGCTTCATCTTGCTGGTGTTCTTCCCGGTCGTGCTGTCGCCGGCCAACCCCCAGCCCTACAATCCGGAATCCTACGTCAACGCCTCGGTGCTGTTCTGCGTCTCCGGGCTGATCCTGTTCCTGGTGATCCGGATCGTGCTGCCGACCACCAACGCCCAGCGCCGGCGCTGGTCGCTGCAAGCCGCCCGGGCCGACGTGATCGAGGCCCTGTCGGGCGAGCCGCAGGAGGCCGACGAGCGGGTCAACCTCGATGCCGACCGCCTGGTGCAATTCGCCGGCTGGGGCGGCACCGCGGGCGCCGTCCGCCGCGCCACCCTGCGCCACGCCTTCGCGCTCGCCGCCCTCGACACCGCCGCGGCGGGCGCGCAGGCCGGCCTCAACCAGCTCGCCGGGATGCCGGCCTATGACGGGGCGGTGCGTCAGGCCCGGGCCGCCCTGCGGCGGGCGGAAGCCGAGTCCTTGCGCGAGGCGGGCAGCGCCCTCCTCACGGCCGCGCGCACGGCACCCGCCGAATCGCGCCGCATCGCAACACGGGTCGTGGCCGACCTCGCCACCGCGTCCTATGTCGTCGAGGGGCAGGGCCGGGTGCTGCGGCGCCTCGACCTGTGGGGGTCGCGCTAGGCCATGTTTCACGAACTGACGATCGGCGGAGTGCTGGTCTCCCCCTTCGTCGTCTATGCGGGCGTCGCCCTGGCGATCCTGCTCTGCCTTCGGCCGCTCCTGCGGCTGATGCGGTTCGAGCGGGTGTTCGCCAACCCGCCCCTCGCCGAGGCGGGGCTCTACGTCTGCATCCTGGCGCTGCTGATCGTGCTAGTCTGAGGAGGGAAACGTGGCGGTCAAGCGGACGACCCGGGGCCGGCGCCTGTTGCGGATCCTCGCCACCGTCGTGGTGCTGGTCCTCGCCGCCGCCGCGGCGCTGATCGTCTGGCAGTACTACGTCACCGCGCCCTGGACCCGGGACGGGCGGGTGCGGGTGCAGGTATCGAGTATCGCCCCCCAGGTCTCGGGCCAGATCACCGAATTGCGCGTCGTCGACAACCAGCTCGTGCGGAAGGGCGACGTGCTCTACGTGATCGACCCGTTCGACTTCAAGGTCGCGCTCGATTCGGCCAAGGCCGACGTCGAGAACCGGGCCGCCGACCTCCAGGTCAAGCGCGCCCAGGCTGCGCGGCGCGAGGCGCTGACCACGGTCTCGACCTCGATCGAGGAGAAGCAGCAATTCGCCGGCACCGCCAAGCAGGCGGAGGCCGCCTTCGCGTCGGCGCAGGCCCAGGCCGCGCAGGCCGAGATCAACCTGAAGCGCACGGAGGTGAGGAGCCCCGTCAACGGCTACGTCACCAACCTGCTCCTGAGGGTCGGCGACTATGCCAGCGCCGGCACCCGCAACATCTCGGTCATCGACGCCGATTCATACTGGATCGACGGCTATTTCGAGGAGACCAAGATGGAGCACATCCGGGTCGGCGACGCCGCAACGGCAGCGTTGATGGGCTATTCCGCGCCGATCCGCGGCCGGGTCGACAGCATCACCCGCGGCATCAGCACCCCGAACGCAGCGGCGAGCACGCAAGGGCTCCCCAGCGTCGATCCGGTCTATACCTGGGTCCGCCTCGCGCAGCGGGTGCCGGTGCGCATCCGCATCGAGGCGGTGCCGCCGGAGATCGCGCTGGTCGCCGGCATGACCGCGACGGTCTCGGTCGGCGCCTATGCCGAGCCCGGCGACCGCCTGCGCGACGTGTTCAGCGCCTTCGTCGACCGCCTCGGCCCCAAACGGCCGGAGGGCGCCGCGGTCGCGCCGGCCGGAATCACCACTACGGTCAAGGGCCCGCACGAGGTCTCGACCCTGCCTGCTCCCGACCAGAAGGCCGCCCCGAGCGCCGACGAGATCGCGCCCGGCATCGCGCCGGGCATCAACGAGGCGCCGGAGACCGCGAAGGACAACCCGTCCCGGGAGCCGCGCGGCTCGCATCGCCAGGGCAATGGCCGCACCGCACGGGATTGACACGCTCCCGCTTCGCACGGCACAGGAGAGGGGCTTCACCGCGCGCGGGCGTGGCGGAATTGGTAGACGCAGCGGACTCAAAATCCGCCGTCCTCACGGATATGTCGGTTCGAGTCCGACCGCCCGCACCACCCTCCTCACAGACCCTGATCTCTCGATCGGCCCCGGGCGACGCCCTCGCCGTCAGGCCGGCTGCGTCAGGCAAGGTCTGCCCGCCGGCTTGCGGTGCTCGCGGAACGCCGCCGTGATGGTGCGCAAGGTCGCCTTCGTCCTCGCGTCGGACAGCGACGAGTGCAGGACGATCTCGTGCGAGGGCAAGGGCGGCAGGCCGAGCTGATCGCCGACCTCGACGGAATCCGCCGGCGCGAGCCGGCACGGAAACGCCGCGACCGCGAGCCCCGCCGAGATGGCCGCCGCGTTGGCGGTGGTGCCGCCGACGAAGACCTCGATCCAGGGAATGCCGGCGCGGTCGAGCAGGCGCGTCGCCGCGTCGCGCACCGCGCAGCAGGGCGAGAGCGTGGCGAGCGGCAACGGCTCGCCCGCGCGCAGCGCGAAGTCCGGTGCGGCGAACCAGCCGAAATGCTCCGGCCCCAGGACTTCCCCTTCGCGCCGGTCGTCGTCGCTGCGGATGATCACGGCGTCGAGGGTCCCACCCTCGAAGGCCTCCATCAGTGCCCAGGAGGTGTCGAGCAGGACCTCGATCGTGAGGGCCGGGTCGAGGCTCTTCAACCGCGCAAGCAGGGTCGGTACCTCCGGCCCCATCACGTGGCTGGCGATGCCGAGCCGGAAACGGCGGCGCGTCACCGTCAGCCCGGCGACGGCCCGCTCATGCGCCGCCAGGAAGTCCTGCGCCGGTCCGATGAAGGTCTCGCCCTGCGCCGACAGCCGCACCTGCCGCGGCGTCCGCTCGATGAGCCGCCGGCCGAGCCGGTCCTCCAGCCGCTTCAGCTTCACGCTCACGGCACCCTGCGTCGTGCCGAGCGCCTCCGCCGCGCGGGTGAAGCTCCGGTGCTCCGCCACCAGCACGAAGGCCCGGACGGCATCCACATCCAGCGTCAGCACGGTCGCCATCCATCGTGTTTCGTTGTCACTGATATAGTTTGCCATCGCGTTGTGTCATGATCGAGGCCGGAACATCGTGCGGCGCCGTCACCCGCGCCGCCGCCGCGGGCGCTTCCGCGATGAAGAACCATCGCGCACAGTGATCGCGCCCCCGCGACGGCAGCCCGCACAGGAGCCGTCCATGTCCACCCCTCGACCGCGGCGCAACGTCCTCGCCCTCGCGGCCATCTGCCTGTCCGCCCTGATGCTGGGGCTGGAGATCTCCAGCATCCCGGCGATCCTGCCGACCCTGGAGCAGGTTCTCCCGGCGGATTTCCGGCAGCTGCAATGGATCATGAACGCCTACACCATCGCCATGACGACCTGGCTGATGGCGATGGGCGCCCTCGCCGACCGCTTCGGCCGCAAGCGCGTCTTCCTCGCCGGCATCGCGGTGTTCGGTGTGGCCTCCCTGATCTGCGGACTCGCCGCCAGCGCGTCGTTGCTCATCGCCGCCCGCTTCCTCCAGGGCAGCAGCGGCGCGGCGATGCTGGCCTGCCAGGTCGCCGTGCTCTCGCACCAGTTCCGCGACGGCCCGGACCGCGGCCGGGCCTTCGGCTGGTGGGGCATCGTCTTCGGCATCGGCCTCGGCTTCGGTCCGCTCGTCGGCGGCACCATCGTCGACCTGTCGACCTGGCACTGGGTCTTCCTCGTCCACGCCGTCCTGGCCGTCGTCGCGATGCTGCTCGCCCGGGCCGGCGTGGAAGAATCCTCCGACCCCCACGCGGTGCGGATCGACCTCGCCGGCATGGTCACGCTGTCGCTGGCAGTCTTCTGCCTCGTCTCCCTCATCACGAGGGGTCAGGCGCTCTCGCCCGCCGATCCGGCCGGTCTCGCCACGGCCGCCCTCGGCGCGCTGAGCGTCGTCGCCTTCCTCGCCGTCGAGACCCGGACGACCAGGCCGATGTTCGATTTCCGCGCCTTCCGGATCCGCCGCTTCTCGGGCGCCCTCCTCGGCGCGAGCGGCATGAATTTCAGCTTCTGGCCGTTCGTGATCTACCTGCCGATCCACTTCCAGGCCGTGCTCGAGCTCGACAGCGTCGGGGCCGGCCTCGCGCTCCTCGCCTACACGCTGCCGACCCTGTTCGTTCCGCCCGTCGCCGAGGCGCTGCTGCGGCGCCACGGTCCCCACCGGGTCATCCCGCTCGGCCTCTTCACCATCGGGCTCGGCTTCGTGCTGATGCGCGCCGCCACGGCCGTCGATCCGGCGGGCTGGGCCGCGATGCTGCCCGGCTGCCTCCTCGCCGGAACCGGCCTCGGGCTCACCAACACGCCCGTCACCAACACCGCGACCGCCGCGGTCCCCGCCGAGCGGGCCGGCATGGCCTCGGGCATGGACATGAGCGCCCGGATGATCTCGCTCGCGATCAACATCGCCCTGATGGGCTTCATCCTGGTGCAGGGCATCCGCGCCAGCCTCGCGCGCCTGCTGCCGCAGGCGGAGGCCGGTCGTCTCGACCGACTGGCGGAGACGATCGCCGCCGGCAATCTCACGGCCGGGGTGCCGGACGGGGTCGAGCTGAGCGCCGCGGCGGCGCGGGAGGCGCTGCTTCACGGCTTCGACGGGGTGATGCTCTACGCGGCTTTCTGCGCCTGGGCCATGGCGGCGCTCAGCCTCGCCGTGTTCGGCCGGAGGACCGGCATGGTCGAGGCCGAGGCACGCCCCTGACCAGATGGCGCGAGGCGCGCATTCCTCCGACGCGTCTCACGCCACCGGCACGGCCAGCGCCCGCTCCAGCACCGGTAGCACCCGCGCATCCGCCATCTGCGCCACGTTGAAGCGCATCCGGTCCCCGGCCGTGCGCGAGACGCTGAACACGTCGCCGGGCGCGAGTACCACGCCCTCGCGGAGCGCCGCCCGAGCGACATCCGCCGCGTCGCGGCCCTCCGGCAGGCTGCACCAGAGATAGAACCCGCCCCGCGGCATCAGCCAGGGCCGGATGCCGAGGGGGGCGAGCCGTCCGGCGGCCTCGCGCCGGGCCCGGTCGAGGCGGCGGCGCAGGGATTCGAGGTGCTTGCGGTACTGCCCGTCGCAGAGCACGCCCGCGACCAGCTCCGCCGCGACCGGACTGACCCCGCCGAAGCTCGTCGCGACCTGGAGGTCGATCAGGGCCTCGATCCATTCCGCCTTCGCCACGACGTAGCCGCAGCGGATCGAGGCCGAGAGGGTCTTGGAGAAGCTGCCGATCCGGATCACCCGCTCCAGCCCGTCGAGGGCGGCGAGCCGCGGCGAGGGCTCCGGCTCGAAGGCGGCGAAGATGTCGTCCTCGACGATGCCGACGTCGTGGGCGGCCGCCGTGGTGAGGATCCGGTGGGCGATCGCCGGCGAGAGCGTCGCCCCGGTCGGGTTGTGGAGCGCGGCGTTGGTGACGTAGAGCCGCGGGCGGTGCGCGGCGGCGGCCTCGGCGAAACGCTCCGGGTCCGGCCCCGCCTCGGTGTATGGCACGCCGACCACATTGGCCCGGTGGGCGTGCAGCAGCGCCTGGAAGTTGAAGTAGCACGGGTCGTCGACCAGCACCGTGTCGCCCGGCCGCAGCAGCAGGCGGCAGATCAGGTCGATCGCCTGGGTGCCCGAGCCGGTGAGCAGGATCTGGTCGGGCCCGACCGCCAGCCCCTCGCCGGCGCATTGCCGCGCCAGCAGACGGCGTAAAGGGAGCGGCCCCCGCGTGGCGCCGTAATCGGTGAGCACTGCATCCTCGGCCCGGGCGAGGCCGCGGGCGGCCCGGCGGAGCGCCGCCACCGGCATCCACGCCGGCGGCAGCCAGCCGCAGCCGGGCTTCGGGATCTCGGGCTCGCCGTCGAGGGATTGCCGCGAGACCCAGAGCGGGTCCACCGCCCGGTCGAGGCGCGGGCCGGCCGCGGCAACGGCCGGGGCGGAGGCCGGCGCCGCGGCGTAGAAGCCGGCACCGGGCCGCGAGCGCACCGCCCCTTCCGCCGCCAGGCGCTCATAGGCCTCAACCACTGTCGAGGGCGAGACGCCCATGGCCTTGGCGAGCCCGCGGATCGACGGCAGCGTCTCGCCCGGCGCCAGTCCCCGCGCGGCGATCCGCGCCCGGATCGCCGCCATCACCGCCGCCGTACGGCCGCCCTCCGCCATCGCGCCTCGCCTCCGACAGTGCGGGTCATCCGACCCGTACAGTTCGGCGCGACTGTATGGGACTGTGCCTTCGTGGGGTAGGTCGTCGCGCGGTATCTCTCCCGCCGGATGCAACGCTTTCGGGGAAGAGATTCGAGCCATGCAGCGGTCGGCGGACGGGTGGGGCAGCGGGCTCCTCGGGGTGGTGATCTTCAGTGGTTCGCTGCCGGCGACGCGGGTCGCGGTAGGGGGCTTCTCGCCGCTGTTTCTCACCTCGGCCCGGGCGGTGATCGCCGCCATCCTCGGGGCGGCCCTGCTGTGGGGATTGCGGCAGGCGCGGCCGGCCCGGTCCGACCTCGCCTCGCTGGCCATCGTGGCGCTCGGGGTGGTGCTGGGCTTCCCGCTCCTGACGGCGCTCGCGCTCCAGCACGTCACCTCGGCGCATTCGATCGTGTTCATCGGCCTCCTGCCGCTCGCCACCGCCCTGTTCGGGGTCCTGCGCGGGGGCGAGCGGCCGCGGCCGGCCTTCTGGCTGTTCTCGCTCCTCGGCAGCGCCGCGGTGGCGGGGTTCGCCCTCTTCCAGAGCGGCGCGGGCTCGCTCGCCGGAGACCTCCTGATGCTCGCCGCGATCCTGCTCTGCGGGCTCGGCTACGCCGAGGGCGCGGCCCTGTCGCGCCGCCTCGGCGGCTGGCAGGTGATCTCCTGGGCGCTGGTGCTGGCCCTGCCGGCGATGCTGGTCCTGGCGCTGGCGACCCGGCCGGCGGGCGTGGCGGGGGTCGGCGCCCCCGCCTGGCTCGGCCTCGCCTACGTCTCGGTGTTCAGCATGCTGGTCGGATTCGTGTTCTGGTACCGCGGCCTGGCGCGGGGCGGCATCGCCGGGGTGGGCCAGCTGCAACTGCTCCAGCCGTTCCTCGGCCTCCTGCTGGCGGGGCTGCTGCTCGGCGAGCCGGTCGCGCCGGCGATGGTCGTCGTGACGGGGCTGGTGGTGCTGTGCGTCGCCGGGGCCAAACGGTTCGCGTGAGCGAACCGCCCCATCCTGGGCCAAGCTCTGACCGTGACGGTTGACGCGGTGTTTACGGCATCGTGCGCATTGTCCGCACCATGCGTCGTGGCATCGTAGCGTTCTCAGCCTTCACGCTTTTCGGCCTGGGGCTTACCGGATGCGCGCTCAACCGGTTTGAGCAGCGCGAACCCTGGCGGAATCAGGCCGAAGAGGTCTGCCTCGCCCAGAAACTCGTTCGCCCGAGCGAGGACATCCAGCCGGTCAAGGAGATCGACGGGCCGGGCGTCTGCGGCATGGTGCACCCGTTCCGGGTCACCCGGCTCGCCGGCGGCACCGTGGCGCTCAAGCAGCGCATGACGCTCGCCTGCCCGATCATCCCGGAGGTCGAGGCCTGGCTCGCCGGCACGGTGCAGCCGGCGGCGGAAGTGTATTTCGGTCAGCCGGTCGTGGAGATCAATTCCGGTTCGTATTCCTGCCGGGGCCGCAACAACCAGGTCGGCGCGAAGCTCTCGGAGCACTCGTTCGGCAACGCCGTCGACGTGATGTCCTTCCGCTTTGCCGACGGCTACGTGGTGACGGTGAAGGGCGGCTGGCGCGGCACCGAGGCCGAGCAGGGCTTCCTGCGCGAGGTCTTCCTCGGCGCCTGCAACCACTTCACGACCGTGCTGGCGCCGGGGTCGAACGTCTATCACTACGACCATCTGCATCTCGACCTGGCGCGGCACGACCCGAGGGGCCTGCGCCGAATCTGCAAGCCGCTGATCAAGTACGAGTCGCGCCTGCCGCCGCCCGGCACGCCGCTGTCGCCGATCCGCAAGAAGCCGGCCTGGCAGCCCGCCCCCGATCCGGCGCCGATCGACGTGGAGGAGGACGATCCCTACGGCGTGTCGCCGACGAGCGCCCGCGACACCGGCACGAGGGTCGCCCGCTCGCCCTCCCCTCGCCCGGCGCCGGTCCAGGCCTACGCCCCGCCGCCCGTCTCGCGGCCGGCCCTGGCCGCCGAGCCCCGCGCCCTGCCGGAGCCGCTGCCGCTCGGCAGCCCGACCTGGTCGTCGGGCCCGATCTACTAAGATTTCTTCAGGCCGGCGCGCCGCCGAGATCCGCCACCACGGCGCGGCGCGCCGCCGCGTCCTCGGCCAGGCGGTGGAGATGCATCTCGGTCGCCCCGCGAGCGCGGGCGCGGGTAAGCCAGCCGCGGGCGAGGCGCTCGCGCGGGCTCTCGCCCGCGGCGGCCACCGCCACCAGCTCGGCGGTGCCGTCGCCGCCGCGGCGCACCGCGATCACCACCGCCTCGCCGACCTCCGCCGGATCGTCCTCGAGGGCGTGGATCCCCACCACGTAGCGGCGGCCGGAGCGGCCGCGCCAGGCGCTCAGCGGCAGGGCCGGGGTGCCGCGCAGGCCGTTGGCCGTTCTCAGGCGCTCCTCACGCACGTCCATTCTCCTCGCGCGGTCGTTCTGGATGTCCCGCATCGCCACCGACCAGGACAGGGCTCGTTTGTTCGCCATTTGTTCCAGCCTAGTTCCGATTCCGCAGGTCCGTCAAGCGCGAACGATCGGAGTTCACCGGATCTGGAGAGGCGTTGCGCCAGGTTCAAGATCGGGGTTGGCGGAAGGTGCGCGAGAGGGCGCCGCGGCCGGATGATCCCGGCCGCGGCGCGGTCATTCACCAGCGGTGATGCCAACCGTGATGGCCCCAGCCGCCGCCCCAGCCGACCCGGTGATAGCCGTAGCCCCAGGGACGGTGCCAGCCGACGCGGCGGTAGCCGTAGCCCCACGGGCGATGCCAGCCGACCCGGCGGTAGCCGTAGCCCCAGCGCGGGCCGACGACGACGGTCCGGTAGCCCACAACCGGGGCGTAGAAGATCCGCGGCCCAAGGTTCGGGCGGCACCAGCCACGCCAGTTCCGATGGAACCCGGGGCCGCAGCCGTCACGCGCCTCCGCGGTCGTTCCCGTGCCGACGACGGCGCCGACGGACAGGATCGCGGCGCCAGCAATCATGCTCCAACGCATCATAGCCTCCTGTGAAGAGGCCCATGAAATGCACGAAGGGGCGAAATCGTTTCGAAGGTTACGAAGAGTTCATGTTTCGCGGCGCGCGGCCGGGTGACGGCTGTGCTTGCGCAACGTCCGGCCGCGCGGAGCATCAAGAGATTACCGGTATTTTTGAACTACTGTCGTTCGATGGCCGGGATGTCTGCGCCTTCCGACCCCATCCCCATCCTCAGGTCGTGAATGGGATGAGACGGCGCCGAAGGACCCGGCCCCCTCCGTCTCCTACGCCCGCACCGCCGCACGCGCGGGACCGGAGCCTGCCTCCCGCACCAGGGCGTCCGAGGCGGTCTCGATCCGCTCCTGCAACTCGGCGAAGAAGCGGTCCTTAGGCAGGCCCGGGGGGATCGGGGGCAGGAACTCGATGACGGCCGTGCCCGACCGGTAGGTCAGGCGGCGCCGGCCCCAGAACACCCCGGTATTGAGCGCGACCGGCAGGCACGGCACGCCGAGCCGGTCGTACATGTGGACGACGCCGTACTTGTAGGCCGGCGGCGCGTCCGGTGCGCGCCGCGTGCCCTCGGGGAAGATGATCAGGCGGCGACCGTC
This sequence comes from Methylobacterium sp. EM32, assembly GCF_040593685.1. NCBI lineage: Bacteria > Pseudomonadati > Pseudomonadota > Alphaproteobacteria > Hyphomicrobiales > Methylobacteriaceae > Methylobacterium > Methylobacterium sp. EM32. Next base: position 78,978 of record NZ_JBEXZS010000056.1, read on the forward strand.
CGCCATGGCGGCGGCGGCCTCCTCGTTCATCAGCGCCAGCGCGCGGGAGCCCTTCGAGCGGTCGATCGCCACCATCTCGCTGCGGGCGAGGTACCAGCCGAACAGGGGCAGCCACATCAGCTCGCGCTTGAGGATGTAGCTGAAGTCGTCGAGCACCGTGACGAGGGCCACGGTCTCGAGGGCCGATTGGTGCTTGGCGGCGACCAGGCACGCCCCGGCCGGGCGGTGCTCCAGCCCGCGGAACTCGACCTTGAGGCCGACGATGGCCTCGAGCAGCCGGAGGGTGATCCGGCCCCAGGTCTGGGCCAGCCACACCACGCTGCGCCGGCTGGCGAGGGCCGGCAGGCCGCCGATCAGCAGCGCGGCGGTGACGAGGTAGAAGGCGACGGTGAACAGGATCGAGCGGACGAGGGGCATAGCAACCGGCAACGGCGAACCTTCGGGCCGGGCCCGTGAGGCCGGCCGCGGACGGACGGGGATGCGGCACACGGGGATCGAAGCGCCGCCCGCGGAATGCGGTTGGGCCCTCCTTAGAGCATTTCCGCCCGCGCGTAACAGTGAATGGCGGGCGGCGCCGCACCGTCCGGACGGATGTCGGAGCGGGAAAAACGTGCTTTAAGCCTCGACGGACCCGCGCACGAGACGCGGGGGAGCACGCCATCGGTCCGGACAGCCGGGCCCATCCGAGGGAGGAACCCATGACCACGCTCACGCGCCGCCGCGCGCTCCATCTCGCCGTCGCCGGCGCCGTCGCGGGCCCGGCGGTGTTGCGCATCACCCGGGCGCACGCGGCCGAGTACACCCTGAAGGCCGCCAACAACACGCCGATCAGCCATCCCCTCACGGTATACATGACCAAGGCGGCGGACGCGATCCGCGAGGAGACCGGCGGCAAGGTCGACGTCAAGCTGTTTCCGAACAATCAGCTCGGCGGCGACACCGACATGCTGAGCCAGCTGCGCTCCGGCGCGCTGGAATTCTTCACCCTCTCGCCCCTGATCCTCGCCACCCTGGTGCCGGCGGCCTCGATCAGCGGCGTCGGCTTCGCCTGGAACGGCTACGACAAGCTGTGGCCGGCGATGGACGGCGACCTCGGCGCCCATGTGCGGGCGCAGATCGAGAAGTCGGGCCTCTTCGCCTTCGACCGCATCTGGGAGAACGGCTTCCGCCAGACCACCTCGTCGACCCGGCCGATCCTGAAGCCGGAGGACTTCAAGGGCTTCAAGATCCGGGTCCCGCCGAGCCCGATGTGGACCTCGATGTTCAAGGCCTTCGACGCCGCCCCGATGACGATCAACTTCGCGGAGGTCTACTCGGCGCTGCAGACGAAGATCGCCGAGGGCCAGGAGAACCCGCTGACCCTGATCGACACCGCCAAGCTCTACGAGGTGCAGAAGTACCTCTCGAAGACCAACCATATGTGGGACGGATTCTGGCTCCTGTCGAACGGCAAGGTCTGGCGCGGCCTGCCGCAGGACGTGAAGACCGTGGTCGCCAAGCACTTCAACGCCCAGGCGGTGGCGCAGCGCGAGGACATGGCCAAGCGCGCGAGCACGACCGAGCAGGACCTGCGCGCCCGCGGCCTCGCGATCCAGGACGTCGACACCAAGGCGTTCCAGGCCAAGCTGCAATCGGCCGGCTTCTACAAGGAGTGGAAGGGCAAGTTCGGCGACGACGCCTGGGCGCTGCTGGAGAAGCATACTGGGCCAATCGCCTGATCGCGGCGACACCCCTCGGCTCGCCCCGGCGGCGTCACGCCGCCGGGGCGAGAACGGCGCGACCGAACAGGTAACCCTGCGCCTCGGTGAAGCCCTCCTCGTGGATCACCGCGAGCTGGGCCGGCGTCTCGACGCCCTCCGCCACGGTCTCGATGCCGAGGCGCCGGCCGAGCTCGGCGACGACGCCGACGATCGCCCGGCAATCCGGCCGCTCGACGGCGTCGCGCACGAACGAGGCGTCGAGCTTGATACGGTCGAACGGGTAGGCGCGCAGGCGCCCGAGGGACGAGAAGCCGACGCCGAAATCGTCGAGCGAGATGCGCACGCCCATGGCGTGGAGAAGGTGCAGGTCGTCCACGATCCCGTCGGCGGTGTTGCTCAGCACCGTCTCGGTGATCTCGAGCTCGAGGCGCCGGGGGCTAAGGCCGGTCTGCTTCAGGATCTCGTTCACCGCCCGCGGCAGGCTGCCGTCGCCGAGCTGGCGCACCGAGACGTTGACGCAGACCCGGGCCGGATCGCTCCAGGCGGCGGCGTCGCGACAGGCCCGGTCGAGCACCCACTGGCCGAGCACCCGGATCATGTCCGACTTCTCGGCGAGCGGAATGAAGCGGCGCGGCGAGACCGGGCCGCGCTCCGGATGCGTCCAGCGCAGCAGCGCCTCCCGGGCGTTGACTCCGCCATGGGCGAGCCCGATGATCGGCTGGTAGGCGACGCCGAGCTGGCCGGCCGCGATGGCGTGCCGCAGGTCCTGCTCGAAGCGCTCCTCGTCGCTGCGCTCGGTCTCCAGCTCAGGCGTGAACGGCCGCCAGGCGGCCTTGCCGGCGCCCTTGGCGGCGTAGAGCGCGCAATCGGCCTGGTGCAGCATCGCGTCCGGCGTGGTGGCGCCGTCCGCAAAGGCGATGCCGATGCTCGCCGTGACGTGGCGCGGCCGCTGGTCCTCGATCGCGTAGGGCCGGGCGAGCTCGATCAGCAGCCCTTCGGCGAGCGGCACCGCGAGGTTCCCGGCCATCCCCGGCAGCAGCAGGGCGAACTCGTCGCCGCCGAACCGGGCAGCGAGCCCGCCCTCCGGCAGTGCGCGGCACAGGCGCTCGGCCACCTGCTGCAGCAGCGCGTCGCCCGCCTGATGCCCGAGATCGTCGTTGACGGCCTTGAACCCGTCGAGGTCGAGGAACAGGAGCGCCGTCCCGGCCGGGACCGAGCCATCGGCGGCACCCTCGCGCAGGTGCCGCCACAGCTTGGCCCGGTTGGCGAGGCCGGTGAGGGCGTCGTGATGGGCGAGCCGGCTGATCTCCAGCTCGGCCTCGCGCTGGCGCGTCACGTCCTCGAAGGTGACGACGAAGGCCCCGCCCGGCACGCTCCGGCGCACCAGGGCGATGGCGCGGCCGTCGGGTGCGGGGACCACCACGGTCTCGCCGCGGGCGAGGGCCGCCTCGTGCTCGGCGAGCAGGGCGGCGCCATCTGGCGGCCCGGCCTCAGGCCCGGCGAAGGCGAGGGCCCAGAGCGCCGCGATCGGTGTCCCGACCAGGTCGCGCCCGCCGGACGCCGGAAACAGCGAGAAGAAGCGCTGGTTGAGGAGCCGCACCTGGCCGTCGGCGTCGAACAGGCACAGCCCCTGCGACATGGTCGAGAGGGCGAGGTCGAGGATCAGCGCCAACGCCTGGAACTGGCCGCCCTCCTCCTCCGCGCGCGGGGTCGCGTCGCGGATGATCTGGGCGTAGCCGGTGAGCGCCTCGCCGTCGTGGAGCGCCGCGATGACGGTGTGGGCGCGGAACCGGGTGCCGTCGCGGCGCGGCCACCACCCTTCCGTCTCGTAGCGCCCGATCTCCCGCGCCGCTGCGAGGGCCGCGGGACCCTCCTCGGGCGAATCGCCGTACGCGAAGGCGCGGCCGATCACCTCCGCCGCGGGAAAGCCGGTCAGGCGCTCGGCGCCCGGGTTCCAGGCCGCGACCCGTCCGGCCGGGTCGAGGAGGCAGAGGGCATGCTCCGGCGTGCTCCAGACGAGGCGGGAACAGGCATCGTGGAGAGCGGAGCCCGCATCAGACTCGCCCACCCGAACCGCACTCGCTTCACTCCGCATCGCCGATAAGTCCCGTCGCGCCGCGATGGGGCCGCCGCGCGCATCTCACGAGACGCTACGGTATGCGATTTGAGGCCGGAGGTTGAGTCGCATTCTCGACTTATGCCCCGCGGCCGTCTCGCCGCGAGGCTCCCTATCCCCTCACTCCCACTCGATCGTGCCGGGGGGCTTGGAGGTGATGTCGTAGGTCACCCGGTTGATGCCCTTGACCTCGTTGATGATCCGGGTCGCGACCCGGCCCAGGAACGCCATGTCGAAGGGATAGAAATCCGCCGTCATGCCGTCGACCGAGGTGACGGCGCGCAGGGCACAGACGTGGTCGTAGGTGCGCCCGTCGCCCATCACGCCAACGGTCTTGACCGGCAGGATCACCGCGAAGGCCTGCCAGATCGTGTCGTAGAGGCCGGCTTTGCGGATTTCTTCCAGGTAGATCGCATCGGCCTTGCGGAGCGCATCGAGCTTCTCGCCCGTGATCTCGCCGGGGCAGCGGATGGCGAGGCCCGGGCCCGGGAAGGGGTGGCGGCCGACGAAGGCCTCGGGCAGGCCGAGCTCGCGGCCGAGCACCCGCACCTCGTCCTTGAACAGCTCGCGCAGGGGCTCGACGAGCTTCATGTTCATGCGGGCGGGCAGGCCGCCGACATTGTGGTGGCTCTTGATCGTCACCGAGGGACCGCCGGTGAACGACACGCTCTCGATCACGTCGGGATAGAGCGTGCCCTGCGCCAGGAAGTCGGCGCCGCCGATCTTCTTCGCCTCGGCCTCGAACACGTCGATGAACAGGCGGCCGATCGTCTTGCGCTTGACCTCAGGATCCGTGACCCCGGCGAGCTCGCCGAGGAACAGGTCGGAGGCTTCGACGTGGACGAGCGGGATGTTGTAGTGGTCGCGGAAGAGGCGGACCACCTCCTCGGCCTCGCCCTGGCGCAGGAGGCCGTGATCGACGAAGACGCAGGTCAGCTGCTCGCCGATCGCCTCGTGGATCAGCACCGCCGCCACCGCCGAATCGACGCCGCCCGAGAGCCCGCACAGCACCTTCGCGCCGCCGACCTGGGCGCGAATCCGCTCGATCGCCTCCTCACGGAACGCGGCCATCGACCAGTCGCCGGTGCAGCCGGCGATGTCGCGCACGAAGTTGCGGATGAGCAGCGCGCCGTGGGGGGTGTGCGCCACCTCGGGGTGGAACTGCACCGCGTAAAACTGGCGATCCTCGTCGGCCACCGCCGCGAAGGGGGCGTTGGGGGAGATCGCCACGGTGGTGAAGCCGTCGGGCAGCTTCGTCACCCGGTCGCCGTGGCTCATCCAGACCGGATACTTCTCGCCGACGTGCCAGACGCCGCGAAAGAGCGCACTGTCGGCGATGATCTCGACCTCGGCCCGGCCGAACTCTGCGTGGTGCCCGCCCTCGACCTCGCCGCCGAGCTGCGCCGCCATGGTCTGCTCGCCGTAGCAGATGCCGAGCACCGGCACGCCGGCCTCGAACACCGCCTGGGGCGCCCGCGGCGAGGAGTCGACCGTGACCGATTCCGGCCCGCCCGACAGGATCACCGCCCGCGGCTTCATCGCCGCGAAGGCCGCCTCGGCCGCCTGGAACGGCACGATCTCGGAATAGACCCCCTCCTCACGCACCCGTCGGGCGATGAGCTGGGTCACCTGGCTGCCGAAATCGATGATGAGGATCTTGTCGTGCTCGGTCGTCATGCGACGATGAGTTAGACGAGGGCAGGCCCGCGTGCAACGCGTTGCACCGCGGATCCCGGCTGCGTTCCCGGCATTAACCGGATGTTCATGCGCTAACAGCGAGTGAGGCACCCCCAACCCACCAGACAGGGAGCCTCGCCATGCGAGCCATCGTCCTCGGGATCGCCACCACCCTCGCCATGGGCCTCAGCCTCGCGCCGGCCTCGGCCCTGCCGGTCGCCTCCGGCAACACGGTCGCGCCCGCCGCTTCGATCGAGCAGGCGCAGTACGTCACCCGCCGGGTGGTCCGCCGCGGCCCGCGCTGCACGGTCCAGGTGACCCGCAGCCGCGGTCCGTTCGGCCGGGTGGTGGTGCGCAAGGTGCGCCGCTGCTTCTGAGCGCACCGTCGCGTCCGACGTGATTCGAGAGGGCGGCCCCCGGCGGGGGCCGCCCTTTCTGCTACGAGGGCCAGACCGCCAGCAGCGCCCGCAGGGCCGCCACGAAGGCGAGCGGCTGATCGACCATCACGTGGTGATAGGCTTCCGGCAGGTCGATCCGGGGCGAGCCCGGCGGCAGCAGGCCCTGGACGTAGGCCGCGTCGGCCGGGCGCATCAGGTCCGAGCGGGCGCCGGTGACGAGGGCGAGCGGGCAGCGGGCGCCCCGCACCATCTCGACCCGGTCGGGCAGCGTGAGGCGCGCCCAGAGCGAGGGGTCGAAGCGCCAGCTCCAGCCGCCCTCGACCTCCCGCAACGATTCCCGGGCGATGCGGTCGGCGATGTAGAGGGTGTCGCAGGGCTGCATCGGTGCGAAGCGGAACCGTGCCAAAGCCGCCTCCAGGGTCGGGTAGATCCGGTGGGGCGCGAAGCGGCCGTCCTCGCGCCGGCGCCCGGTACGGCGCTCCGGCGAGAAGATCGGCGGGTCGACGATCACGGCGCCGCGCCAGCGCCCCGCCTCTCGGCCCGCCTCGGTCAGCATCGGAAAGCAGCCGAAGGAATGCCCGACCATGACGGGCGCCCCCGCCACGGACAGCCCCGTCGCCTCCGCGGCGGCCTCGATCTCGTCGGCGAAGGTGTCGAGGTCGTAAGTCTCGCGCCAGTCCGAACCGCCCATGCCGGACCAGGACAGGGCGGCGACCCGGTAATGGTCCGCGAGATACGGCGCGATGAAGCGCCACCAGCCCGCATGCGCCCCGTTGCCGTGCAGCAGCATCAGCCCCGGCCGGCCGCGCTCGCCCCAGGCGAGGGTTTCGATGGCCGCGCCCTTCACGGTGAGGCGCCCGGTCTCGGGCGCGACCGCGACGGCGTCCCGGAACCAGGACGGTGCCGGCGGGGTGTCGCCCTCGAGATGGGCGAGCGGGGCGGAGAGGTTCGGGTCGGGGGATGAGTCGGTCACGGGCGGGATGATGGGATCGGGCCGGACGCCGTGTCAATCGGGATTGGAAGACCCAGTATGGCCACTTGACCCTGGTCACCCACGATCATTCGAAAATCCGGTCTCTCACACCCGGATGAAGCCCCGCCGCCGCGCCCAGGTCGCGAACAGGCCCGGCCAGGCCGCCGCCGGCGAGCCCGGCACGCCGAGATTGAAGCCGTGGCCGCCGCGCTCGAACAGGTGCATCTCCACCGGCACCTCGACGGCCCGCAGGGCCGCGAACATCAGGAGGGAATTGTCGACGACCGCGATCGGGTCGTCGGCGGCCTGGGCGAGGAAGGTCGGCGGGGTCTCGGGCGGCACGTGGGTCTCGACCGAGTAGGCGTCGGTGGCGACGCGGGTCGGGCTCTCGCCGACGAGGACCCGGCGGCTCGAGGTACGGTCGAACGGGGGTTTCAGGGTGATGACCGGGTAGATCAGCGCCGCGATGTCGGGCCGGGCCGAGAGCGCGTCATCCTCGTCGACGGCCCGGTAGAGGGCGGACGCGAAGCGGGTGCTGGCCGCCCCCATCAGGTGGCCGCCGGCGGAAAAACCCATCACGCCGATGCGGTTCGGCTCGTAGCCGTAGCGCCGGGCCCGGGCCCGCACCAGGCGCACGGCCCGCTGGGCATCCTGGATCGGCGCGTCGGCCCCTGCCGCCCAGCCCTCGCCGGGCAGCCGGTAGACTAGCGCGAAGGCGGTGACGCCCATCGTGTTGAGCCAGCGCCCCACCGGCACCGCCTCGTGGCCGAGATCGATGCGGCGGTAGCCGCCGCCAGCGGCGATCACCATCGCGGTCCCGGTCGAGCGCGCGGGGCGCATCACCAGCAGGCAGGGTTCGGCGACGCCGGTGACGACGCCCTCGCGGCTCTCGTCGAAGCGCGGCGCGCCTGGGCCGGGACCGCCGCCCCCCGGCGGCTGGCCGGGCCAGAGCCGCATCACCTCCAGGGTGGCGCCGGGGGCGGCCTCCGGTGGTGCGTCGTGCCCCGAGGGCGGCGCCTGGGGCTTCACCTCCCGAGGAATCTCCTGAGCCATCAGCCGCTCCGGCGCCAAGACGGCTGGCGCGAGGGCGGCCGCTCCCGTGAGCAACGTCCTGCGATGCAGCCCCATGCCGACCGTCCGATACTCTCGAAGACCTCGACGGTGCCCCAGGGCTTGCCAGCGCAAGGCTTGCCGGCCGCGGGACTACCTCTTCCCTGCATTGCATAAGCGCTGCCACAGATGCACGGCGGAAAAGTACCGGGCCATCAGGACCATGCGCCGCGCCCAGGCTCAGGACCGATCGTACCCGCGCTCCAGGAGCGCGACGTAGAAGCCGTCGGTGCCGGTCCGCTCCGGGCTCATCTGGATGCCGTGGGCGGTGCGACGCACCTTCGGTGCGACCTCCGGCGGCAGGTCCACAGGTCGTGGCGTCAGGTCGTCGCGCCGGCCTGCGAGCCCGGCGACCGCCGCGTCGTTCTCCTCCGGCAGGAGCGAGCAGGTGACGTAGACGAGCCGCCCGCCCGGCCGCACCAGCCGCGCCGCGCGGTCGAGCACCGATTCCTGCTCCGCCACCCGCGTGGCGAGGCTGCCGGGGCGCAGGCGCCACTTGGCGTCCGGGTTGCGCCGCCAGGTACCAGCGCCGGTGCAGGGCGCGTCGACCAGGACGAGGTCGGCGGTGCCGTCGAGGTCGGTCAGCACGTCCGGTCGGCCCTTGCCGCGGGGCGTGCGCACCTCGGCCGCGGCGCCGGCCCGGCGCAGGCGCTCGTGGATCGGGGCGAGGCGCCGCGGGTCGCCGTCGGTGGCGATCAGCCGGCCCTGGTTGTTCATGAGGGCGGCGAGCGCCAGGGTCTTGCCGCCGCCGCCGGCGCAGAGATCGATCACGGTCATCCCGGGGCGCGCGCCCGAGAGGCGGGCGGCGAGCTGCGAGCCCTCGTCCTGGATCTCGAACCAGCCGCCCAGGAATTCCGGCTCGACGTGGAGCGCCGGCCCACGCCCGTCCTCGCCGAGCGGCACCCGCAACCCGTCCGGCGCGAGCGGCGTCGGCTCCGGCGAGAGATGGGCGAGCGCCTCGCGCGTTCCGTCGCGGGTCGCCTTCAGGGTGTTGACCCGGATGTCGAGGGGCGCGCGGCGGGCGAGCGCCCGCAATTCGGGCAGGAGGTCGTCGCCGAGCGCGGCCTCGAGCGAGGGCACGACCCATTCGGGCACGTCGCCGGCGACGTGGACCGGGGCCTCGGTGAGGGTCCCGGTCTCGAGCCGGGCCCGCTCGGTGTCACTGAGGGGGGCAGGCGCGAAGCGCTCGCCAGTGAAGAGCTCCGCGACGGTCCGGGCGGCGAGCCCCCGCTGGAGGCGCAGCGAGCCGATCAGCACGGCGCGCGGGCTGTCCTCGCCCATGATCCAGGCGGCGGAGGCGCGCCGGCGAAGCGCGTCATAGACCAGGGTGGCGATGGTGGCGCGGTCGCCCGAGCCGGCGAAGCGGTGGGCGAGGCCCCAATCCTTCAGGGCGTCGGCCACCGGGCGGCGGCGCTCGGCGATATCGGCCAGGACCTCGATGGCGGCGGAGAGGCGGGCGCCGGGGGTCATCGGGAAACCACCGATCGTGAAAAGGCCAGGTTCGCGCCGCGGGACCGGCGCATCACGGCCAAGCTTTCGGCTCCGACCACCCCGACACCTTGGCCGTTCCATCCGCAGAGCCGGAGTTCCGCATCCATGATCCGTCGTTCCATCCCGTCCGCCCTCGCCGTGAGTCTCGCCGGCCTGATCGCGCTGGCGGCCGGCGCCTGCGCCACCGCCCCGGCGGCGCCGGCCGTCGACCTCACCCCGCCGCCGCCCCGGCCCTACGACGCCAAGACGCAGCTCGAATACGGCAACCCGCCGCCGCGGGCCCCGCGCTACTGAGTGCCCCTTACCCTCCTCGCGCCGGGATGGCGAGAAGCCGCCTTTAGGCGAGGAGGATCCGCCCGGCGAAGACCAGCCACATCGCCATCAGGACGACGGCCCCGGCGAGGAAGGCCTGGAAGCGCCGGATCACCACGTTGCGCGTGGCGTAGATCCCCGCATGGACGAGCCGAGTCAGCACGAACAGCCAGGCGAGGCCGACGAACAGGGTGTCGGCCTGGGCGGTCGCCAGGGCGAGCCCGGTCACGACGTAGAACAGCACCGGCAGCTCGAACTGGTTGGCGAAGGCGTTCGAGACCTGCTGCACCGGGGCGGGCCAGCTGCGCTCAGCCAGCGAGATGTCCTTGAGCTTGACCTGCCCCGCTCTGGCCGCGGCGAAGCGCGCCCGCCCGGTCCAGAGCAGCAGGCCGAAGGTCAGCAGGACCTGGACGAAGACGGGGGCGAGGATGGCTTTCGGGGTCATGGATTCCTGAAGAATTGCCAGATGGTTATTGTATCTCGATGAACGGGATCACACCCTCCCCGTCATTCCGGGGCCGCGTAGCGGAGCCCGGAATCCAGAATCGCCACGGGTCGAGGATCAAGCGGATCACGTTCCGCCTCATTCTGAACCATCAGCGGTTATGGATCCCGGGCTCCGCTTCGCGGCCCCGGGATGACCCTGTGAGGCGGAATCGCATCTGCTCATGATCGGCGCTGCGATAGCAGCCGGGCCGCGCAGAGAGAACGCCTCGTCCACCTCTTGCTCGCCGGCTCCAAATCCCCCCGTCCGCCCCCTTTCGCAACCGCCTCCGCGGCGCTACATGAGGTCGGCGGGGCTGCGGTTCTCGTCAGGAGACAATATCCCCGGGGCCTTATCGACTCCCTCGGGAGCTGTCACTGCCCTGGTCCGTGGACCGGGGCATTACGGCGCCCACCTACTTCGTAGGTTTCCCGGGATCGATTCTCCAACGGCTCTCGTGGCTCCGCGCTGGACTGACATGACGACGGACGTTTCCCCCGCCTCCCCGGACAAAGCCGCCTTGCGCAAGGCGGCCCTGGTACGGCGGGACGGGCTGGCGGTCGAGGCCCGTGAGGACGCCTCCCGCCGCATCGCCGAGATCGTCCTCGCCCTCCCCGGGATCGCGACGGCCGCGCTGGTCTCGGCCTACTGGCCGATCCGCAGCGAAGTCGACGTGCGCCCGCTGATCGCCGCTTTGCGTGCCCGCGGCCAGGCGGTGGCGCTGCCGCAGGTCACGCCCGACGGGCTGGTCTTCCGCGTCGCCGCCGAGGGCGCGGCGCTCAGCCCCGGCGGCTTCGGCCTCAGCGAGCCCGAGCCCGACTCACCCGCCGTCGAGCCCCGCGTGCTCCTCGTGCCCCTCGCCGCCTTCGACCGGCGCGGCCACCGCATCGGCTACGGCAAGGGCTATTACGATCGGGCGCTCGCCCGCCTCGACGCGACGGGGCGCACGCTCGCCCTCGGCATCGCCTTCGCGATCCAGGAGATTCCCCTCGTGCCGGCCGGCCCGCACGATCGCGCCCTCGACGGGATCGTGACCGAGGCGGGCCTCATCCACCCCACCGGAGACTGATCCCCGCCATGCGCCTTCTCTTCCTCGGCGACGTCGTCGGCCGGCCCGGCCGCCTGGCGGTGAGCGAGCGCCTGCCGGCCTTGCGCGAGCGCTGGCGCCTCGACTGCGTGGTGATCAACGGCGAGAACGCCGCCGGCGGCTTCGGCATCACCGAGAGCATCTGCGACGAGCTGATCAATGCCGGCGCCGACGCGGTGACGCTCGGCAACCACTCCTTCGACCAGCGCGAGGCCCTGGTCTTCATCGCCCGCCAGCCGCGGCTGGTGCGGCCGGCGAACTACCCGCCCGGTACGCCGGGCCGCGGCGCGACCGTGGTCGAGACCCGGAGCGGCGCCCGGATCCTCGTCGTCAACGTGATGGGGCGGATCTTCCTCGATCCCCTCGACGATCCCTTCGCGGCGGCCGAGCGCGAATTGTCCGCCTGCCCGTTGCGCGACGCCGCCGACGCGGTGATCGTCGACGTGCACGCCGAGGCGACGAGCGAGAAGGAGGCCTTCGGCTGGTTCCTCGACGGACGGGCGAGCCTCGTCGTCGGCACCCACACCCACGTGCCGACCGCCGACCACCGCATCCTGCCCGGCGGCACCGCCTACATGTCCGATGTGGGCATGTGCGGCGACTACGACTCGGTGCTCGGCATGCAGAAGGACGAGCCGGTGCGCCGCTTCCTGCAGAAGACCCCGGGCAGCCGGCTCGAAGCCGCCACCGGCGAGGGCACCCTGTGCGGCCTCGCGGTCGAGACCGACGATTCCACCGGCCTCGCCCGCCGGGTGAGCCCGGTCCGCCTCGGGCCGCACCTCGAGGAAACCTGGCCGCAACACTGGGACTGAATCCCTCGGCCCCCCGTACTGCTCCGGCTTGATCGGCCCGGCGGCACCCGGCACAGTGCCGGCGGGTCCCGGCGACGTCGTTTCGCCGGGGCCGACCAGTGCAGCCTGCGGACGACACCTCGCCCGCGACAGTGAGTACGGCCCGCGATGGCGGCGAGCGCTGCGTCCCCTCCCCTGACGTCGCCGCGGATCTACCTCATCCGCATGGTGGTGTTCCTGACGCTGGCCGGCTTCCTGGCCTTCGTGCTCTATCGCCAGATCGTGCCGGCCTTCATGGCCAATCCGGGCCTCAACGGCCTGATCCTCGGCGCGACTCTGATCGCCATCATCATGGCCTTCGGGCAGGTGCAGCGCCTCTTCCGCGAGGTGCGCTTCGCCAACCGCACCGCCGCCGGCGCGCCCGAGCCCGGCACCCCGCGGGTGCTGAGCGCGCTCGCGCCGGCGCTCCGGGAGGCGCGGGCCGGAAGGCCGCACCCGCAAGGGCAGTTCCAGCCGCTCCTCGACACCGTGGCCTCGCGCCTCGACGAGGGCCGCGAGATCCTGCGCTACATCGGCGGCCTGCTGATCCTGCTCGGCCTGCTCGGCACCTTCTGGGGCCTGATCGACACGCTCTCGGCGGTGGGCGGGGTCATCCGCTCGATGCGGGCCGGCGGCGGCGACGCGGCGGTGATGTTCGACGAACTGAAGAGCGGCCTCGCGGTGCCGCTCTCAGGCATCGGCCTCGCCTTCTCGGCCTCGCTGTTCGGGCTCGCCGGCTCCCTGGTGATCGGCTTCCTCGACCTCCAGGCGGGGCAGGCCCATACCCGGTTCTACAACGAGTTGGAGGACTGGCTCGTCACCGCCGCGGGTCCGGCGCCCGTGCCGGTGCCGGTCCCCGTCACGGTGCCGGCCGCCGCGGCGCTCGCCGCGGCAATGCCGCGCCCGCCCGAACCCGCGAGGGACGACGCGGTGCTGAAGGACATCGCCGACGCGATGACGCGGCTCGGGACGCTGGTCGGCGACACGACCAGCCACGGCCGGGCGAGCACCCAGGCGATGGCGAACCTCGCCGAGGGCATCCAGGGCCTCGTCCAGCACATGCGCGCCGAGCAGCAGATGATTCGCGACTGGGTCGAGGCGCAGGCGACCCGCGAGCGCGAGCTGAAGCAGGTGCTCGACCGCCTCGCCCGCGAGAAGGTGGAGTGAGCCTCTGATGGCTGGCCGCCTCGTCCGGCGCGACCGCACCTTCAACGTCTGGCCCGGCTACGTCGACGCGCTGACGACGCTGCTGCTCTCGGTCGTCTTCCTGCTCACCATCTTCGTCACCGGCCAGTTCTTCCTGTCGCAGGAATTGTCGGGCCGCGACACGGTGCTGGAGCGGCTGAACCGCCAGATCTCCGAGCTCACCGACCTCCTGGCGCTAGAGCGCTCCGGCAAGCGGGCGCTGGAGGAAACCGCCGCGGGCTTGCGGGCGAACCTCTCCGGCTCCGAGGCCGAGCGCAAGCGCCTGCAAGGGCTCCTCGCCACCGGCCAAGGCGCGGAGGGCAAGGCCGCCGAGCTCGGCCGCCAGCTCGAGGCCGAGAAGGGCGCGGCCTCCCGCGCCTTGAGCCAGGTCGACCTCCTCAACCAGCAGATCTCGGCGATGCGCCAGCAGCTCGCGGCGCTGGAGGATGCGCTCGCCGCCTCCGAGACCCGAGACCGCGAGAGCCAGGCCCGCATCGCCGATCTCGGCAGCCGCCTCAACGTGGCGCTCGCCCAGCGCGTGCAGGAGCTGGCGCGCTACCGCTCGGACTTTTTTGGGCGGCTGCGCCAGATCCTCGGCAACCGCCCCGACATCCGCATCGTCGGCGACCGCTTCGTGCTGCAATCCGAGGTGCTCTTCTCCGCCGGCCAGGCGGTGCTTAAGCCCGAGGCCGGCCCGGAGATCGATCGGATCGCCGGCGCGATCGTCGAGCTCAACCGGCAGATCCCGGCCGACATCCCATGGGTGCTGCGGGTCGACGGCCACACCGACGCGCGCCCGATCGCCTCGTCGCAATTCCCGTCGAACTGGGCGCTCTCGGCGGCGCGGGCCATCGCGGTGGTGCAGTACCTCGTCGGCAAGGGCATCCCGCCCCAGCGCCTGCTCGCCGGCGCCTTCGGCGAGTTCCAGCCCCTCGAGGCCGGGACGACCGAGGAGGCCTATGCCCGCAACCGGCGGATCGAGATGAAGCTGACGGAGCGGTAGGGCGTTCGGCCTGATATCGCCCCACGTCATCTCGGGGGCGCGCAGCGGAACCCGGGATGTTGGGGTGGACGGCCCCCGACGGCATCGATTGTGCCAGATTGGGGTCGTCTGAACACCCAACCGAGGAGACCGTCCGTGACGCAGATT
>NZ_JBEXZS010000057.1:0-13558 GCF_040593685.1 Methylobacterium sp. EM32
TGGCGCTCCTTCGAGGCCGTCGAGTACGCCACCCTGGAGTGGGTCGACTGGTACAACCACCGTCGCTTGCTCGCGCCGATCGGCAACGTCCCTCCCGTCGAGGCCGAAGCGCGCTATCATGCTCACGTCGGCGACCAAGCCTTGGCCGCCTGACTCAAAACAATCTGCCTCCGAAAAACCCGGAGCGGTTCAGCATTCAAGGTCAGGATCAATTTGGACGCCGATCCACACCAAAGACTCCAAACTGGATTAAAGTTATTACTCACGCCGCCTATACAGTGTTCCAGATGGCTGAGGTGGCATTGCCACGTGACCTGTTCGGGTTCATCCTGGCGATGATCGATGACCTGCGATCAAGGCCGGTGGCGCGATGTTGAACCCGCGAGCAGGAGCCCCGTCGCGAAGCCAGATGGGAGACGTGCGCCCGAAGCTCCTGTCAGCTCGCCATAACAGCGGGATTCAGTGGAGGCCGGAATGCTGTCGCTCCAACAAGCCCTAATAGCCTTGTTCATGCTTACTTTGCAGGCGCACGCACAAGGGAGCTTACCGCCCGCCGCATCTCAAACGGGTATCGCTGCCTTGGCCACCAAGGCGGGCGGGGGCTGCTCCCCAAGTGATTGGTCGCCTCCTCTCCACACAGGAGCGCCGGGCGTGCAGGCCCTCCTCAAAGATGTTCCCGTGACAACGCGCTGGGCCGACCTGCCTGCTAACACAAAGGACCGCCTCCTGGAGCTCGCTGAGGACCGTCTCGCGGCGTTCAGATCGCGGTGGGGTGGCGAAGCCATTGAGCGCAAGCTAAAGATCCTGCTCGACTGCCCGACACCCGAGATGTCATCTGCCATCGACGAGTTCTACCGTGTAACCTACAAGTCGGTAGTCCCGGAAACGTTTACGCTGAAGGACGTGAGGAGCTCTGAGCTTGCGAGGGTGCTAGTAGAGACGTACCTGGGAAAGTACGCCATCAAGCGTGCCGGCATGACATACCCCAATGCCACGTTGCCAAACAGGGACTGGGACGGCAAGTCCACCTTCGACTCAACTCTTCTTCCGGATAGGCAGGCGTACGAGGACTGGAGACGGTACTTCGCCAAGATTGCTATGTCCCTGAGGACGATCAATGAGGCATCCCTCGACGGTATCGAAAGAGCGCTTCGGCGGCAGATCCTGTTCGTTACCCGCGCTGTTGCAGAGGGAGCCCTTTTCGGTGACAGCTTTGGGGGATCTGACTTTGAGACGGCATGCGAGCTCGTGTCGCTGAACAACAATATCCTGATGGCCTACAAGGGTGACAAGAGCCGTCCGGTGATCTTCGCGAACGACGACGAGGTCCTTCGCGAAATCAATGCCATCTACCTTCATAGCACTAGGTTAAAATGGCTCGACAGGGGAACAGTAAACTCTGCAATTAACAACTCCTCTTGCAATAGCACCGAAGACGAATATATCGAGAAATACGTGGGGCCAATTCCGGACAACAAGGTGGCAAAGGGCATCAAGCTCATGAAAGCATGGTGGATCGAGCGCCTATCCGACAATCCTGCCTCCAAAGGGAAATGTACAATTTATTCGGCGGATGATCGAAGGAGCATCTGGGAGGCATTCAGCGCGGACCAGCAGTTCAACAACGACGGCTCATCGACGATGGAGACTTATAGGACGCAGATCACCGCCTATGCCGCTGAAAAGCAGAAACATTACCGCGCTGTCGCCAAGCTCGCACTGAACAAGATATTTCATGACGACACCGTACTCACACCTGCACAGCGCGGAGATGTCGTTGCCGCGATTAACAAAGAGACTGCATTCGGCCTGATGCCGACGAAGGTCGCGGAGTACCTCGATGCCGCTCAGGGCGCGAAGGACGGCCCGGCATCGCGGATGTGGAATGAGGCAGTCCAGCGCAATGTGAAGCGTCTCGGTGGTCGATATAGCGAGAACGATCCCGTCCGTCCCCAAGACGAAGCCACACTCCGGACCATGTTCGACCAAGTGAGAGAATGGGTATCGAACAGATACAAGGGGTATCCCATTGACGTAGCTGCCATCTTTCCCCTGTTCGAATTCAAGGCGACTACCAAGAACAATGCCGGCACCGACACTGCAACCGGGAACATCGAGTTCGGTATCGGGACAGAGCGAAGCCTGATGGAGTACTACAGCATCATCCTCCACGAAGTCAGGCACGCGGTGACCGGGGCGTGGCGAGCCAACGCACCAGATAAATCGAAGGTTCGGGCCGACGAGGGAGCAGCGGTCGAGGGATCAGGCGTCGCAGTCGAAGAACTCTTGCTCGAAACATTCATGAGGGAGACGCTGAAGGATGACCTATCCGTGGCACTCTATTCGTTAGACTACGGTATCCGAGATGCTCGGTTCGCGGGAACGACCGACGCAACACTCCGGAAGTACTTTCGACCCGGGTGCTCCGATCCGGCCGAACCGGACACGATCGAATTCGCGAAGGCTATAGCTAACGAGTATGGCCTAACGGGACAGCTGGCTACGAACGTGGCGCTGAGGGCGCACACTGGAACACAGTATTTCCAGTACATCTCGGGCGGCCTACAGATACTTGAGGACATCGCGTACCTGCAAGGCCAGCTGGACTTAGCCACCAAGGTACGGCTGGATCCATTTGTCCTCCTTGCCTGCAATCTCAATACGCCCCTGCGGAGTCCGGAATATACCTCGGAGCTCAAGGCGTGCCTCAGAAACAAGACCTGATGTATTTCGGCGGGGAATAGGGGCTTACCACTCCTCGGCGAGCATGATGATCAGGACACGAGCGGTGACGGCAGGGTCGGCCGAATTGGGTGAGGCGTGAGCCAGAGTGCGGTCGTAGACGTCGATCTTCCAGAATAGCCGCACCTCGCCCGCCGTGAGCATCCCAAAGTCGTGCTCACCGTGCGGATCGTTTGCCGCGTCGAAGCCTTCGAAGGCGCGCCCCGCGTCAAGCACCGCGGCCTGCTCCTGCTGCGTTAGGGCAGTAGGAATCTCGCGAGCCACCGCCGCAACTGCGACCCTGCCCCGCCGGCAGCCCTGCGACGGTTCCGCTGGCCTCCACGGTTCAGAATCCTGCCGCCCGGCGCAGCCGCTCAAGAGTGTGGACCCGGAGTGAGCGAGCACAGACTAGCACCATCGGCCAAGCGGCGCAGCGCTGTAACCGCATCGACCGCATTATCTGTGTGCACAGTTTACGGCTTGAACTTTGATTTGCCGAACACTGCGTCTCAATTCCTGGCGTCGGCCAATTGGTTGGTTTGCTCGCGGTCCTATTAGGGCATTGCAGCTCGCCTTCGTATTTAGCTTTGTCACCGGCGTGCATCAGGTCTCGCCTTCGAGAGCGTGCGTCTACCTAAACTCCGCCGCCCTCTCAAGCAGGCATTCGCGCTCGGCCGCCTAACCTGGAGCCGCAGATACCAACCTCCCGAGCGCCACCATTTTCGGCGGGAAGCGCGCCTCGTACTCCTCTGGCGTGTGCCGGCTCGCTGCAGTGAGTCGCGTCCAGGGGACGTCGGGAGCGATCAGCAGCCGGCGAGGTTGAGGCTCAACCGGTTTGCGTAATCGCCGGAGCGATCCGCCCAAGGACTCCGGACTGGCAGAACCCGAGGGGGTGTGCTTCAGCGCTTGGCACCGCCGGCGCGAGGCGTCCCAAGTTCGCCGCGAGCCATTGTCCCAGGCAGGCTCCTCGGACATGTAGGATGCAGCCCGGGCTCGCCAGGTCGTATATCACCGTCATGACGATGCACAGCGTTGGAAGACGAGAACGGCAGGCCCGGTTGCGTACTCGCCGATGCCGTGCTCGACAACATGCTGTTGAATAACCTACTCCAACAAAGTTCCGACATCCCCGCCAAGCGGGCTGCCGCGCATCTCAGGAAAGCGCTCGGGTGAGCGAGCGGCGGACGTGCTCCCTCACGGAAACAGACTGCAACCGCAGCGAGCGCAAAGTCGATGTTGGCGCGTAGCAAGTCAGTGCCGGATAGTGTCCATTTCACTTATGTGTTTACACGGGAAAGGAGTTCACTCCACAGAATATCACCGAGGTTAGCGCCAACGTGTGATAATGCTTTCGAACTTCAAGGATCCGACACCCTGCCTGTGTAAACGTCCACATTTCCACCATGTTTGATTTTTTGGGCGGGGAATTTCTGGACGTCATCATAATAAATTTCAATTTCTGCGACAAGAACAGCAGCGTCCCTCACATTGATCCTGTCTAAGCGGTCTCCTCCGTTCGCTTCTAAATATCCTATGTTATGCATTTTACCAGAAACCGCATCTTTGATACCCAAGTTTTCGATGGCACCGCCGGTATTCCTGTAAAGGATCGTTACTGTAGTCATATCCAATGCCTCCTATTTAGGATCTTCACTGTTACCATAGAATTGATATGGATAAAAGCCATTTGTGTGAGGATGCAGCCGGAAATTAATCACAATAGGTTGTCGTTTCCTGCCATATGATGCAGGCGAGTAGCCTTCACGGCGTGTCCACAACGGGGTTGTGACGGCAATCTAATCTCTATTTTTGATCAGCGTCTAAAACGGATCGCGCATATCAACCGTCTAAACACCTGAGTTGACAGCCGGGTGTAGACAAGGAATGTCCTATGGCTTGCTTTAGATCGGCGCCCAGGGCGCGCACACCGCGATTCGGAGCTAGCTTAGCACCGAGTGCGGTAGGCGGAAAGTGAGGATGCTACCGAGTTTGACTCCGTTTTACGAACAGGTTCCTCATTCGCATCTGCTCTCTCGCTTACTCAGGATCATTCAATTCGACGCGCGGGAATCGGCCCAATCGGGAGCCTTCGCCGTTTCCAGCCGCCACGCTCCCGATCGGAAGCATTGGAGTGTATGGTGGTAGGTGATCTGGACGGCGCGGGATTTTGATCACGGTGGGCTCCCGTATGTGCCAGAGGCTAAGGCACAATAGGATGTTCAATTTCGTTTAGCGACTCCGGAACCAGGTCGGCAGTTCGGATTACTTTGCTAAATCAAGCTCAAGTCGAGTGCCGTCCGCGAATTCAACGCCCAGGGCGAATGCGCCCCAGGCATAGCAATTGAAATTCACGGATCTTCCGGTTGCAAATATGCGCTGAGTAACAGGCAAGAACGTAGGGTGAAGGTGAAAAACTACAGGCCCCTGGACCCCAATTCCTTCAACGACCAAGTTAAGCATAAGGAACTCGATGCCGGGCTTCTCATCAAATGACTTGAGATAAACAGATCCACTTGTGGAGCTCGACTGCCCTCCGAACATTCCTTTGTTCGGATCACTCTTCCATACATCTACTTCCGACACCGAGTTCTCAATGATCGCGCCGACCTCGGAGGTCGCCGCGCGGAGTGCCGGGCCCAGTGTGACAGCCGGTGAGATCTGATGCAGAGAGGACGGATGTTCCGTTCGCGGTCAGGAGGCGGAGATGCTGGAAGGGAGTGATGCTTCCCAAGCCGGTCTCGTCCGAGACGAGAACGGTGATGCTGCTATGTCCATCAGGCCGTGCCTCAAGTGGAACGCGGTTGTTCTGCGATCCCGGACGAGACCTGATATCTCTAAAGAGCACCACAACTTCCGCGCTCCGACTGAGCATTTCCGTCGTGAAGCCAACCTCTAACCGATCGGGCGGCGATGGCTCGAATCGCGCGGTCTGCCCTTCTCGAATCCTGACAATCTTCTGCTGAACCCGACCCGCGGCGGTGGTTTTGATCGCGTACACACCCTCGCCGAGCGTCTGATCAAGCCGGGTGACGCCGCTCGCCACCTCCCGGAGGGCTCCGTCGGCGACCGAGATTTCGACGCCGAGCGGTGCCTCCACCAGGAGCCTTCCTTGCCCGCTGTGTTTCTCAGACCTGGACATGCGTAGCCTCCGGGCCGAGATGCTAGAAGGTGGCAATCTCTGTTCCGTCCGACGCCTCGATCACGTACGCGCCGGGCGGCAAGGATATCCGGTACGTTCCGGCCTCGCCCCACAACGTGCGCTCCGCGTTTCTGGGTCCGCCGACGAGCACGAGGTTACCATGGTGCGAGTTCGTGATGGTGAGGATCAGGTCCGGCGGCGCGCCGATGGCTTGGCTGAGGCCCATGCCGAGTTGATCCTGGCGACCTCCGAGCAGGAACCGCGTCTCTTCCTTCGCGAGTTGCGCGACCGCCTGGCTGAGCAGGGCGTGCAGACCAGCACGAGTGGTCTGTCGCGCTTCTTCCAGCGGCACCGGATCACGTGGAAAAAGGGGCGACATATGCATCTGAGCAGGAGCGCGCGGACGTAAGGGCCGCTCGCGAGGCGTGGTTCGAGGCACAGCTCGAACTTGATCCGGACCGACTCGTGTTCCTGGACGAGACGGCCACTGCGACCAACATGGCACGCCGCAACGGCTGGGCTCCACGCGGCGAACGCTGCCGGCTCGCAGCCCCGCAGGGACATTACAAAACCACCACCGTCACGACGGCCCTGCGCACGAGCGGGTTATGTGCCATCGCGCTGTTGGACGGCCCTACGAACGGCACCCGCTTCCGCAGCTACGTCGCCGAGACCCTGACGCCGGTGCTGCACCCCGGTGACATCGTCGTGATGGACAACCTGCCCGCTCACAAGGTCGCCGGCGTGCGGGAGGCGATCGAGGCCGCGGGAGCGGAGCTGCTCTACCTCCCGTCCTACAGTCCCGATTTCAACCCGATCGAGCAGGTTTTCGCGAAGCTCAAGGCGCTGTTGCGCAGTGCGGCCGCCCGGACGATCCCGGATCTCTGGGCGGCGATCCGGCAGGCCTTCACCCGCTTTACCCCGCAGGAATGCCGCAACTACCTCACCGCAGCCGGATACGAAACCGACTTAGCCGGCGCTACCTGACCGGGAACAGCTCTAGATCGCGTCCGGAGCGGGCAGATAGCCGGCCTTCGGGCCCGGGCGGATCACGGCGCCCGTCCTTGCGACGAAGCGGTCGAAGACCGGCATCAGGTCGATCGGTGCCCGCGGTCTCGACACACGGTCCACGGAGGTGGTACACATGGGGTGTTGAGGGCGTCCACTAAATCATTGTTTTCACACAAGTTCCGGCGGTCCGGGGACATTCCCTCCGTCTCCGCCTGCTGTTTTTTCGAGACGCATCGCGATCGTATACTCCCGACCATCGGCAGCATAGACGGAGGTTCCGCCTCTCAAGATCTTCGACGCTGCCGCGCCGTAGAAGGCGAGCTGGTCGGACGGGATCCGCAGCAGGTGGTCGGCGCTGAACACTCAGCGGCGCAGCCGTTCGGCGACGTCAAACCTGGCGCGTTCAGTCTTCCTATAACCCGGCCGATCGGCGGTGTCGCAGCCCGATAAGGGGCCAAGCGGCGAGCAGGCCTGCGGCCCGGAGAAGGCCCAGCCGAGGAATAATCCATTCTCGTTTATGCGCTTCAAGCGAACGAGTGAGGGCCGCCAAGCCCGTTGCAGCCTGCCCCATTCCTTTGCTACAAATGCGTCTACGTCGATCCGGGCGAGTCATTGATCTTGTTCGGGAATTTGGCTTTGGTCACGTAGGAACAGGATCCTGGCGCCCCAGCCATTTTTTCCCTTCGTTCTTCAGTGCTTACGCCCGCGGACATCGCGGACGCCTGAGAACGGAGCGCGAATCGCGGCGCATGAGAGCCGGCACAGTCCTCCTCTGCCCCGGCGGTATACCGCTTCAGGCGTTCCGAGTGTGCCGGCACAGGAGTCGGCACGATCCCGGCACATGTGTCGGCCGCCCTCCCCGCCCGCTCCGGGCCACGGGAATCGGCATGAGCATCCCTGCCCTCTCCGGTGTCGTTGGATGGTCGAAAGGCTTCACCGGCCTCTCCACCGGCGTGCCGCCCTGCCCCGTGCAGGCTCCCGCGGCGGGATGGAACACGCTACGGCTGTCCGGGGTGTTGTCGCCCAGGACGGCGCCATCCGCGGGAGCTGGAGCGGGCAGCTGATCCTATTGAGCGGCGATGTGACCGAGGCCGCTGAGGAGTGGATCCGGATCGGACCGACCCGGCGGCGGCAGGCGGCGAACATTGCGGTGCTGGTAGCGGGGATGACATGACTGATTCAGACGCCTTCCGGCTTCGCGTGATCCACGAGGGCTGGAACACCTTCGGGATCGCCACCCTCCGCTTGCCGGACGGGCGGATTGTCGACCGCGCCCTCGAGCATCATGGCGAGGCCGCCGGGGTTCTGCCCTACGATGCGGAGCGCCGCTGCGTGCTCCTCGTCCGGCAAGAGCGCGTCGGGCCCTTGTACTGGGGCGATCCGGACCCGCTCCCGGAGGTCCCCTCGGGCGGTCTCGATGGGAAGGCCGCGGACGTGACCGCGATCGAGGAAGCGTTCGAAGAAGCGGGCGTGGAGCTGGTCGAGCTCGAACTCGTCGTGCAGGCCTATGCGATGCCGAGCGTGTCGTCGGAGCGGATCTGGCTCTACCTCGCACCGTACACGTCGGCGGCGCGGACCGGAGCCGGAGGAGGCCTCGCGCAGGAAGGCGAACGGATGGTGGTCGAGGAGGTGAGCCTTCGTGATCTGGCCAGGCTCATGAGCGAGGGCAATCTGCGAGACATGAAGACCCTGGTTCTCGCTCAGGCCCTGCACTTGCGTCGGCCCGACTTGTTCACCGCCGGGCCTGTCGACCCGTCGCCTGAGATGGTCCGAGGCCGCCGCCCGATAAACAGATCAGGACACCCCTCAGTCACACGTTAAAGAAATCAAAGCCAGGCCCTTGTGCAAGCGGTCCGGCTTCGTCCATCACCGGAGACATCGCTCACTTGATTGACGCTCAGGAGTATCGCTTGGCGCGCAGGAGAAACAAAAAGCGCCCCTCTCTTGTGACACCCTCCAAGGAATAGCCGGATTTTCCTGGGTTTTTATACCTATTTCGACACAATGAGGCAACCGATGATAGATCATGAATTAAAATGCATATTCATTCACATACAGCGAACTGCGGGAACCAGCATAGAGGAATGGCTTTGCGGTCAAGATTGGTGGTTCGTGGAACAAAAAACAAAACACGTTATAGCTAGTCAGGCAAGAGATTTATATAGTGAATATTGGGATAGTTATTTTAAGTTTTCTTTCGTAAGAAATCCGGTCGACCGCGTGATTTCGTGCTTGAAATATCGCGACCATTTTGGAATCGGCCTAGAGGGCAACGAAATAGAATTTAAAAAATATTTTGACTGTTATGGCGAGGAGATAATCTTGGAGCACGACCAGCGTTTCTATTCAAGAAGTGATTTAATCAACAATAATCATGTCAAAAACGCAATATATAGCAATATTCTTGATGAAGACATCGATTTCATCGGAAAATATGAAAATCTTATCGCCGACACCAAGCATATCAAAAATCAACTCAAAATCAAAAATGATTTTGATATTCATGCGGAAAAGTCTGATAATAGAATTAGTTATCGTGATTTGAGTCAGCGATCCTTGGATGAAATATACAGAATATACTCAGTCGATATAGAGCGATTTAGATACTGATTAATGTAAATTGACAAACTAAATCCACTTGATATCAGCGGTGTAAGATGCCAACGCATCAGGCCGCTCATCCATCTCGAATTTCGATGCCAAGCCCAGAAGCACAGAACCTTGGGCTTGGCGAAAACTCGAAAACGGAACCAAAGGTCGTTTCCAGTGACCGTTGGCATGACATGTGGTGGATATGATATTATTGCTCGGTTGATCAAACTTTCGGCGCGCATACACGCATTGCAGGTTGCCTCTGGAGACTCTGTTCGCATGAGCATCCCCGCATGCCGCGCCCCTACCTCCAACCCAGTCCCGTGCCTGGAGTGCGGCGGCGCTGCGGCGGATCGTGTCCCATCACCACGAAGACGCGGTCCGTGCTGCTGCTTACCGGCGCGGTAAAGCGGTCGCTCGCGCACCGGACGGAGTCGATACCGGTGGGCGGTTGAAGACCCTATTCCCTCGACGCGCAGCCACCGGGATCGCTCCGGATCGATGATACCAGCTCGTTTCGCGTCGCTCGGGCGGCAAGAACCACGGAAACGGGGGCAATCCCGATCTTAGGACTCGATGACGGCCGTGGCGGCGCCGAGCCTCGATGAGCCCCGCGCTTGAGCACCTCCGATCACGCGGCAACCGGGTCGTTCCAAAGGTCTTCATTTTTCCGCATTGTCCGCGACGAAACGGTCTCCACGTCGTCGGAAAATGCCTTCGCTTCGGCCGTTCCTTGCCCCTGCTGCGCCGATCGCGGCGTGGGATGATCTGCCTGTCACCCGCCAACGATGCTCAAAACAAGGTCGCGCCGATGCGGCCGGTCGCGGTGCTCGATCAGGTAGATTCCCTGCCAGGTGCCGAGCGCCAGCGTTCCGTCGACCAGCGGGATCGTCAGCGCTGCGTCGGTCAGGAGCGTGCGGATATGCGCCGGCATGTCGTCCGGCCCCTCGATGCCGTGGACGTAAGCCGCGTCCCGCGGCGCCAGCCGGTCGAGGGCGGTCATCAGGTCGGTGCGCACGTCCGGGTCGGCATTCTCCTGGATCGTCAGCGAGGCCGAGGTGTGGCGGCAGAACACCGTGAGGAGGCCGTGGCGCAAACCCGCTTCGCGCACGAAGGCCGCGACCTCGGCCGTGATCTCGGTGAAGCCCGGGCCCTTCGTGTCGACCACGAGGCGCCCGGTGGCCTGCCGGGTGAGCGGTCCTTGGGCGATCATCTCGACGCGTCTCATCCGGCGATCTCCCGTCCGGGGTGAACCTCTGCCTCGCCGCGGGCCAGGATGCGCTCCAGCGCCTCGATCCGGTCGGCCTCGGCCGGCGGCTTGTCCCAGCGGATGCGGCTGACGCGGGGAAAGCGCATCGCCACGCCCGACTTGTGCCGGGTCGAGCGCTGCACGCCCTCGAAGGCGATCTCGAGGACCAGCCCTTGCCCTGAGCCGTACTCGACCTCCCGCACCGGGCCGAAGCGCTTGGTGGTGTGGTTGCGGACGTAGCGGTCGAGCTTGGCCAGCTCCTCGTCGGTGAAGCCGTGATAGGCCTTGCCCACCGGCACCAGCTCCTCGACCCCGTCCGGCGCCTCGCGCCAGACCCCGAACGTGTAGTCGGAGTAGAACGACGAGCGCTTCCCGTGGCCGCGTTGGGCGTACATCATCACGGCATCGACGAGGTAGGGCTCGCGCTTCCACTTCCACCACGGGCCCTTGGGCCGGCCGGGCTGGTAGGGGCTGGTGAGGCGCTTCAGCATCACGCCCTCGATCGCGTCCGCGTCCGGCCCGGCGCCGAATGAGGCCGGGTCGGCCCGCGCCGCCGCGAGGGCCGGCCAGTCGGCGAAGGGAACGAGGGGCGAGAGGTCGATGCGGGCGTGGTCGAGCCCGGCGACGAAGCGCTCCAGCCGGGCCCGGCGCTCGGCGAAGCCAAAGGGCCGCAGGTCCTCCCCGTCCTCGGCGAGGAGATCGTAGGCGCGGACATGGGCCGGGAAGTCCTGCAGGAGCTTCGGCGTGACAGCCTTGCGGTTGAGGCGCTGCTGCAGCACGTTGAAGCTCTGCACCCGTTCCTCGCGCAGGATCAGCAGTTCGCCGTCCAGCGCCCCCGAGAAGGTGATCGCCTCGGCGAGGTCGGGGAAGGCGCCGGAAATGTCCTCGCCCGTGCGCGAGTAGATTTTCTGGACCTGCTTGCCGTCCCGGTCGCGCCCGCCGGCGAGCTGGACCCGAATGCCGTCCCACTTCCACTCGGCCGAGAACGCGTCCGGATCGAGCTTGTCGAGATCCGCCTCCTCCTCGATCGGGTGGGACAGCATGGCGGGGCGGAACGGCGCCGGATTGACCGATTCCGGCGGGCCGGACCGGCCCTCGACCCAGGCGAACAGCTCGGGATAGGGCGCCACGAGCCCGTGCCAGACCTCCTCCACCGCGTCGGCCTCGTGCCCGCCGAGGCTCGCCACCGCGGTCTTGGCGAGCCGCGCCGACACCCCGACCCGGAGTTCGCCGGTGATGAGCTTGAGGAGCGCCCAGCGCCCGGTCTCGTCGAGGGCGTCGAGCCAGCCGGCGAGGCGGGCCGGCAGCTCGCCCTTGCCGATCGTGCCCAACGCCTCCACCACCTCGGACAGGGTCGGCACCGGGGGGTTGTTGTGCCCGGGGCCCGGTTCGTCGCCGGAATCCTGTCTCGTTCTTGCGGGCCAGATCAGGGCCGTCGATTCCGCCAGGTCGCCGACGTAGTTGTGCGACATCCGGAACAGCACCGGATCGACCCGCTCCTCGACGAGGCCGCGGATCAGGCCGGGCTTCGCTTCGCGGAAGCTCAAGGAGCCGGTCATGGCGGCCAGCGCGTAGCCGCGGTCGGGATCGGGGGTGTGGCGGAAGAAGTCCTGGAGCAGGCGCAGCTTGGCGTTGCGGCGCGGCTCGTAGGCGAGGCGGTCGAGGAGATGGGCGAAGTCGTTCACGCGGCGCTCTCCGCAGCCTTGCCGTCCGCGGCCTCGCTCGCGGCTTCCTGGGGCTCGGCCTCGCCCTCGTCGCCGTAGCCCAGCATGTGCAGGGGCTTCGCGCGAATGCCTTGGGTCCCGCACCAATGCACCAGGGCGTCCTCCTGGCCGTGGGTGACCCAGACCTCGCCGGCCCCGGTCTCCTGGATGGTGCGGCAGAGGTCGTCCCAGTCCGAGTGGTCGGAGATGACGAGCGGCAGCTCGACGCCTTTCTGGCGCGCGCGGGCGCGCACCCGCATCCAGCCCGAGGCGAAGCCGGTGACCGGATCAGGGAACTTGCGCGACCACAGGTCCTGGATCGCGGAAGGCGGGCAGATCACGATCCTGCCCCCGAGCTTCGGCCGCTCCGCCGCCACGACCTTGATCGTGTCGCCGAGCGGGATCCCCTCGCGCCGGTAGAGCTCGGTCAGCTTCTCCATCGCGCCGTGCAGGTAGATCGGCTCCGAAAAGCCTTCCTCGCGCAGGAGCGCCATCACCCGTTGCGCCTTGCCGAGCGCGTAGGCGCCGACGATGTGCGTGCGCTCGGGGAAGAGCCGGACCGAGTCGAGCAGCTTGCGCACCTCGTCGCGGGCGACCGGATGGCGGAAAACCGGCAGGCCGAAGGTCGCCTCGGTGATGAACACGTCGCAGGGCACGACCTCGAAGGGCAGGCAGGTCGGATCGCGGGCCCGCTTGTAATCGCCCGAATTGACGATCCGGCAGCCGCCCCGCTCGATCGCGATCTGGGCCGAGCCCAGCACGTGGCCGGCGGGGTGGAAGCGCACCGTGACGTCGTTGAGCCGGATCGCCTCGCCGAGCTGCGCCTCCTGGCGGGTCCGGCAAAAGTCCTCGCCGTAGCGCACCGCCATGATGCGCAGGGTCTCGGGCGTCGCCAGCACGGCGCCGTGGCCGGCCCGGGCGTGGTCGGCATGGCCGTGGGTGATGAGGGCGCGCGGCACCGGGCGGACCGGATCGACGTGAAAGTCCCCCGGCGGGCAGTAGAGGCCCTCGCGGGTCAGGGTGAGCAGGTCGGTGGGGCGCGGCGCCATTGCGTCTCGTCGGCGGACGAAGCCTCTCGACGGAGGCGGAGGGGGGTATATAGGCGGCCCGATCCGTCCGTCCCGCCCCGGAATTCCTCCGATG
>NZ_JBEXZS010000058.1:0-9093 GCF_040593685.1 Methylobacterium sp. EM32
CGGCGCTGCGGCCGACGCCACCACGTCAGGACAAGCTGCGCCGTGCGCACCAGACAGAACCTGTCGTTTGTGATCAGGCCATTGAGGAGGTGTTCCGTGCCCTCAAGCGCGACGGGCTCGGCCTGGACGGGACACAGGTGCGGGTGCCAGACAAGCTGTTCCGGCTGAGTGCCTTGGCGCTGGGAGCCGCCGTGCGGATCCTGCAGTTGGTCGACGCCCGCGACGCCAGCCGACGACCGATGCAGGACGTTCTGGATGAGGCGGCTCTGCCAGTGGTCGCGGAACTGGGGCGGGCCTGCGAGGGCAGCACGGACCGCCTGCGCAACCCTCACCCCGTCGGCAACCTGAGCTGGTTGGAGTGGATCGTGGCCCGCCACGGCGGCTGGAACGCTCCCAACTCGCCACCCGGTCCCAAGGTCGTCGCGCGCGGATGGGAGCGCTTCTCGGCCATGCTCGCCGGTGCCCTCCTCGCGCGAGACTCACTTCCGTCAAGGCCGTAGCTCTGCGGGGAGAGGAGGATATCTGCGCCACTTCTTTCCCCGAACAGCCCTGCGCAGAGGGGGGAGGGTTCCCACGCCCTTAGCGGTCGCCCCTCATGCCCCCCGCATCGCGTTCATCGTCAGCAGCTCGTAGGTCGCCGCCGTCTCGCCCGCCGCCGTCTGGATCTCCACGTCCCAGCGCACCTCGCCGTACTGGGCGTTGCGCGGCGACTTCTCCTTGGCGGTGAGCCGCACCCGGATCGCCTCGCCGGGCTGGATCGGCTTGAGGAAGCGCAGGGAATCCAGGCCGTAATTCGCCAGGACCGGGCCCGGATCGGGATCGACGAACAGGCCGGCGGCGAAGGACAGGAGCAGGTAGCCGTGCGCCACCCGGCCGGGGAAGAACGGGTGGCCCTTCGTCGCCTCCTCGCTCATGTGGGCGTAGAAGGTGTCGCCGGTGAAATGCGCGAAGTGCTCGATGTCCTGAAGCGTGATCACCCGCTCGGCCGAGTGGAAGCTGCGGCCGATCTCCAGGTCCTCGAAGTGGCAGCGGAACGGGTGCTCGGGGACCACCGTCTCCGGCGCGCCCTTGATCCAGCTCTGCGTGATCCGGCTCAAGCTCGCGGGCGAGCCCTGCAAAGCCGTGCGCTGCATGTAGTGGTGCAGGGCGCGCACGCCTCCCAGTTCCTCGCCGCCGCCGGCCCGGCCGGGGCCGCCATGCATCATGTGCGGCATCGGCGAGCCGTGGCCGGTCTGCTCCTTGGCGCAGTCGCGGTCGAGGACGACGAGGCGGCCGTGATAGGCCCCGATTCCGAAGACCAGCTCCGCCGCCGCGGCCGGATCGTGGGTGTAGAGCGAGGCGACGAGGCTGCCCTCGCCGCGATTGGCGAGCAGTGCCGCTTCCTCCAGCCCGTCATACCCCATCACCGTGCAGACCGGGCCGAAGGCCTCGAGCGCGTGGACCTGCCGGGCCCGGAGCGGGTCGGCGCAGTGGAGAAGCAGCGGCGGCAGGAAGGCGCCGGTCTCCGGGTCCGCCCCCTCGACCTGGAGCCGCGCCGGGTCGCCGAAGACCAGTTCCGCCTCCGCCCGCAGCGCCTCGACCCGGGCGAGCACGTCGCGGCGCTGCGCCAGGCCCACCACCGGCCCCATCCGCACGTCCTCGCGGGCGGGATCGCCGATCCGCACCGAGGCCAGGCGCTGCTGCAACGCCTCGATCACCGCCGGGACGTGGGCGCGGGGCGCCAGCGCCCGGCGGATCGCGGTGCATTTCTGCCCGGCCTTGACCGTCATCTCCTTGGCGACCTCCTTGATGTAGAGGTCGAATTCCGGCGTGCCCGGCCCGGCATCCGGGCCCAGGATCGCGGCGTTGAGCGAGTCGCGCTCGGCGACGAAATGCACTGCCTCGCGGGCGATGACGGGATGGCGTTGCAGCATCTGCGCCGTCTCGGCCGAGCCGGTGAACGACACCACGTCCTGCCCGGTGAGATGCTCGAACAGGTCGCCGGTCGGCCCGACCACGCATTGCAGGGCGCCGTCGGGCAGGATGCCGGATTCGGCGATCAGCCGCACCAGGGCGTGGGCGACGTAGGCCGTGATCGTGGCGGGCTTCGTCACCACCGGCACGCCGGCGAGGATCGCGGGCGCGAGCTTTTCCAGCAGGCCCCAGCACGGGAAGTTGAACGCGTTGATATGGACGGCGCAGCCCGTCCGCGCCGTCATCACGTGGCGCCCGACGAAGCTGCCGCCCCGCGACAGCGGCTCCACCGCCCCGTCGATCAGGAAGGTGGAATTCGGCAATTCGCGCCGGCCCTTCGAGGCGTAGACGAACAGCGTGCCGATGCCGCCGTCGATGTCGATCAGGTTGTCGGTGCGGGTCGCGCCGGTCTGGTGCGAGAGGGCGTAGAGCCCGTCCCGGCGCTCGTTGAGATAGGCCGCCAGGCGCTTCAGCATCTCGGCGCGCTGGTGGAAGGTGAGGCGGCGTAAGCCCGGACCGCCAACCCGGCGGGCATGGTCGAGCACCTCGGCCATGTCGAGCCCGCCGCTGCCGACCTCCGCCACCACCGCGCCGGTGACGGCGCTGCGGATCCCGGTCCAGTCTCCCCCCGGCGCGATCCAGCGTCCCTGGACGTAGCTCTCCAGCCGCATGGCGTCCCTCCTATTGTTATGCGCTCATTATTGACCGACCGGCCGGTTGGTCAAGCGCGGCTCGACAGGCCCCGGCCGGCGCCGCTATCGAGAGGCTCCCCCGAAGGACCCGGATGCCCGACCTCCTCGCGCCGCTCATCGACCACTTCCATGCCCGCACGCCGATCCGCGCCGGCTCGCTGGTGGTCACGGTCTTCGGCGACGCGGTGGTGCCCCGCGGCGGGGTTCTGTCGCTAGAATCGCTGCTCGCGATCACCCGGGCCTTCCGCATCGGCGACGGGGTGGTGCGCACCGCCCTGTCGCGGCTGGTCGCCGACGGCTGGTTCGAGCGCTGGAAGCTCGGCCGCAACAGCTTCTATCGCCTGACCGGCTCCGGCGGCGCCGCCTTCGCCCGGGCGACCGCCCGGATCTACGGCCCGCCGGCCCCGGCCTGGTCCGGCACCTTCGACCTCCTGCTCCTCGACGGCACCAACGATCTCCGGGCCGAGCTCGCGGGGGCCGGCTACGGCAGCCTCGCGCCCGATCTGATGATCGGATCGAGGCAAGCGGCGGATGCGGGGGAGGGGGCGTTGCGCCTTGCCGCCCGGCCCGGGGATGCCGCCACCGCCCGCCGCCTCGCCGCCCGCGCCTGGCCGGTGGCGGAGGTGGCCGATCGCTACACCCGCTTCGCCGCCACCTTCGCGGCGGCGGGGAAGGCCGTGGCGGCGCATCCGCCCTCTGGGCTCGACGCCCTGGTGCTGCGCATCCTCCTGATCCACGAGTACCGCCGCGCCGTGCTCAAGGACCCGCTGCTGCCGGCCGACCTCCTGCCGGAGGACTGGCCCGGCGCCGCGGCGCGCGACCTCTGCGCCGCGCTCTACCGCGCCGTCGCGCCGGCGGCGGAGGCCTGGCTCGACGCCAACGCCACCACCGATTCCGGCCCGCTGCCTCCGGCCGGCGCGGCATTCGCGGCGCGGTTCGCCGCCTGATCGCGGTCCTCCGGCGCGCGTGCCGCACCGCAACGTGTTACGAAAAATCTTGCAAATCGAAAATTCCGTGACATATTGCGATCCAGAACAGTGAGGGAGGCGCGGCCATGTACACGCAGGCCCTGAACGCCAAGGACAGCACGGCCGCGCTCGGCGGCCCCGAGGACGCGGACCGCGCGGCCCGGTTCCAGGCCCGGGTCGATGCCGAGGAGCGCATCGAGCCGAACGACTGGATGCCGGAGGCCTACCGCCGCACGCTGACCCGGCAGATCTCGCAGCACGCCCATTCCGAGATCGTCGGCATGCTGCCGGAGGGCAACTGGATCACCCGGGCGCCGACGCTCAAGCGCAAGGCCGCTTTGCTGGCCAAGGTGCAGGACGAGGCCGGCCACGGACTCTACCTCTACTCGGCGGCCGAGACCCTCGGCACCAGCCGCGAGGAGATGTTCGAGCAGCTGCTCGCCGGCCGCGCCAAGTATTCCTCGATCTTCAACTACCCGACCCTGACCTGGGCCGATATCGGCGCCATCGGCTGGCTGGTGGACGGGGCGGCGATCATGAACCAGATCCCGCTCTGCCGCTGCTCCTACGGGCCCTACGCCCGCGCGATGATCCGCGTCTGCAAGGAGGAGAGCTTCCACCAGCGCCAGGGCTACGAGATCATGCTGACCCTCTGCCGCGGCACGCCCGAGCAGAAGGCAATGGCCCAGGACGCCCTGAACCGCTGGTGGTGGCCCTGCCTGATGATGTTCGGCCCGCCCGACGCCGAGAGCCAGCACTCCGACCAGTCGGCGAAGTGGAAGATCAAGCGCTTCTCCAACGACGAGCTGCGCCAGAAATTCGTCGACGCCACGGTGCCGCAGGGCCAGTATCTCGGCCTGACCTTCCCGGACCCCGACCTCGCCTATGACGAGGCGGCCGGCCATTGGCGCTACGGCGCGATCGACTGGGAGGAGTTCAAGCAGGTGCTTGCCGGCAACGGTCCCTGCAACCGCCAGCGCATGAAGCAGCGCCGCGACGCCCACGCCGCCGGCGCCTGGGTGCGCGAGGCGGCGATGGCGCATGCCGAGAAGCGTGCCCGGCGCGCGGCGCAGGCCGATGCCGTGCCGCAGGCGGCGTGAGGGAGGGACCGATGCCCGAGCAGAAGATCCCGCTCTGGGAAGTGTTCATCCGCTCCCGCAACGGCTTGGCGCACAAGCATGTCGGCTCGCTCCACGCGACCGATGCGGCGATGGCGCTCCAGGCCGCCCGCGACGTCTACACGCGCCGCGGCGAGGGCCTGTCGCTCTGGGTCGTGCCCTCCGCGGCGATCGTCGCCTCGGACCCGGCCGACAAGGACGTGATGTTCGAGCCCACCGCCTCGAAGATCTACCGGCACCCGACCTTTTACGAGGTGCCGGACGAGGTCGGGCATATGTGAGGCGCGCTCGCGCCTCTCCTCCCCCTTGTGGGGAGGAACCGGAGGTGGGGGTGGTGCCGGATAGAGCGCGGCGGTGCCTCCTGCACCACCCCCACGTGGGATCTTCGATCCCCATGACCCCTCCCCACAAGGGGGAGGGGAAATTCCGAGCCTCCTTGGCATTCGAGGCCCCCATGCCCACCACCTCCCTCAGCCTCACCGAGACCCCGCTTCTCGCCGGCATCCTGCGACGGGCCGACGACGCGCTGATCCTCGGGCACCGGCTCTCCGAGTGGTGCGGCCACGCACCGATGCTGGAGGAGGACATCGCGCTCGCCAACATCGCCCTCGACTGCGTCGGGCAGGCCCGCTCCTTCTACGCCTACGCCGCCGAGGTCGCGGGCGACGGCCTCTCCGAGGACGACTTCGCCTATCGCCGCGAGGTCGGGCAGTACCGCAACTGCCTGCTGGTCGAGCAGCCGAACGGCGACTTCGCCGGGACGATCGTGCGTCAGGTGCTGGTCTCGGCCTTCATCGATCCGTATTACCGCGCGCTCACCGGCTCCCGTGATGCGACGCTGGCGGCCATCGCGGCGAAGGCCGAGAAGGAGACCGCCTACCACCTGCGCCATTCCGGCGAGTGGCTGATCCGCCTCGGCGACGGCACCGACGAGAGCCACCAGCGCGCCCGCGCCGCCCTCGACGAGCTGTGGCCCTATACCGGCGAGCTGTTCGAGGTCGATGCCGCGGAATCTGCGCTGATCGAGGCCGGCACGCTGCCCGACCCGCGCGGCTTGCGGGCGGAGTTCGACGCCACCCTCGACCACATCCTGACCGAGGCCACGCTCACCCGTCCCACGGGCGGCTGGATGCAGAGCGGCGGCCGGGCCGGGCGGCACAGCGAGCATCTCGGCTTCATCCTCTCCGACCTGCAATACCTGCAGCGCGCCCATCCGGGGGCGACCTGGTGACCCCCGCCGACGCCGACCTCGCCCGGCGCGCGCATGACGCCGCCGCGACCGTGTGCGACCCCGAGATCCCGGTCCTCACCATCGCGGATCTCGGCGTCCTGCGCGACGTGACGGTGGCGGACGGCCGGGTCGAGGTCGCGATCACGCCGACCTATTCCGGCTGCCCGGCGATGGACGTGATCGGGATCGAGGTGCAGACCGCTCTGGCGCAGGCCGGCATCCCGGATGCTCGGGTGCGCCTGGTGCTCTCCCCGGCCTGGACCACCGACTGGATGAGTGAGGCCGGCAAGGCCAAGCTCGCCGTCTACGGCATCGCCCCGCCGGCCGGCAAGGCCTCGCGCCGCGCCCTGTTCGGCGAGGAGCGGGTGGCCTGCCCGCATTGCGGCTCGGCCGCGACGGAAAAGGTCTCGGAATTCGGCTCCACCGCCTGCAAGTCGCTGTGGCGCTGCACGGCCTGCCGCGAGCCGTTCGATTATTTCAAGTGCATCTGAGGCGCCGATGACTCCCCGATTCCATCGCCTGCGCGTCGCCGACATCCGCCGAGAGACCCCGGACGCCGTCTCGATCGCCTTCGCGGTGCCCGACGAGGCGCGCGACGCCTTCGGCTTCGCCTGCGGCCAGTACCTGACCCTGAAGGCGACCGTGGACGGCGAGGAGGTGCGGCGCTCCTACTCGATCTGCTCCGGCGTCGGCGAGACCGAGTTGCGGGTCGCGATCAAGCGCGTCGAGGGCGGGCTCTTCTCCGGCTTCGCCAACGCGGCGATCGCGCCCGGCGACGAGATCGAGGTGATGCCGCCGATGGGCCGCTTCGGCGTCGAGATCCGGCCTCAGGAGGCCCGCACCTTCGTGGGTTTCGCGGCGGGATCCGGCATCACCCCGATCCTGTCGATCATCCGCACCGTGCTCGCGGCCGAACAGAGCAGCCGCTTTTTCCTGTTCTACGGCAACCGCGCCACCGGCTCGATCCTGTTCCGCGAGGCGCTGGAGAGCCTGAAGGACCGCTTCCTCGACCGCTTGTCCGTCTTCCACGTCCTGTCGCGGGAGACGCAGGACCTCTCGGTCCTCAACGGCCGCCTCGACGGCGAGAAGGCGGCCCTCTTTCTGCGCACCATCGTGCCGGCCTCCCTCGTCGACCACGCCTTCGTGTGCGGCCCGGGCGAGATGATCGACGCGGTGGAGGGCGCCTTGCTCGGCCTCGGCCTGCCGCGCGAGCGCGTCCATGTCGAGCGCTTCACGCCGGCCGAGCCGGGCCGGGCCCGCACCGCCCGCCCGGTCGCAACCTCCGCCGCACCCGCGGCACTCGCCACGGTCATCACCGACGGCATCGCCACCGAGGTGCCGGTCGCCGAGGGAGAGGCCGTGCTCGACGCGGCGATCCGCGCCGGCCTCGACCTGCCCTATTCGTGCCGGGGCGGGATGTGCTGCACCTGCCGCGCCAAGGTGGTCGACGGCAGCGTCGACATGGCGGTGAACTACTCGCTCGAACCCTGGGAGGTCGAGGCCGGCTTCGTCCTCACCTGCCAGGCCCGGCCGACCTCCGGGCGGGTGACGGTGGATTTCGATCAGGTGTGAGGCTCTTCGCTCGACGGCTTTGTCACCCTCAGTGTCATCCCGGGGCTCGACGCAGTCGAGAACCCGGGATCCATAACCGCCGACGCGAACGGAAAGGGCTGGCAGCGTTCCGCTTCACCTTGTGCCGTCAGCGGTTATGGATCCCGGGTTCCGCTGCGCGGCCCCGGGATAACACGGAGGGTCGATGATCGGGTGAGTCGTCTCACCCCCGCGCCGTCACCCGCATCCGCAAGCCGTCCTGCGGCCGCAGCGTCACCCGGTGCAGCGGCACCACCGGCCCGGCCTCCGGCGCCCGGTCGAGGCGCACGGCGTGGAGCACGTGGGCGAGCACCAGGGTCGCCTCCATCAGGGAAAAGCTCGCGCCGATGCAGACCCGCGGGCCGGCTCCGAACGGCAGGTAGGCGTAGCGGTCGATGCGGGCGCGGTTCTCCGGCAGGAAGCGCTCGGGGATGAAGGCGTCGGGCTCGTCCCACAGCCGGCGGTGGCGGTGCAGCACGTAAGGCGCCACCGTCACCAGCGAGCCGCGCGGGATCTTGATCCGCCCGATCCG
This sequence comes from Methylobacterium sp. EM32, assembly GCF_040593685.1. Taxonomy (NCBI): domain Bacteria; kingdom Pseudomonadati; phylum Pseudomonadota; class Alphaproteobacteria; order Hyphomicrobiales; family Methylobacteriaceae; genus Methylobacterium; species Methylobacterium sp. EM32. The sequence goes on from NZ_JBEXZS010000058.1 coordinate 8,085, forward strand.
GTCCTCGGCCAGCGCCTGCCGGCTCATGAACGGCACCGGCGGAAACAGCCGCATCGCCTCCTCCAGGGCCGCCTTGGCCCGGGGCAGGGCGTCCATGCCAGGAGCCGGGTTCTCCGCGAAGGCGGCGTCCACCTCGGCCTCGACCGCATCGCGGGCCGCCTCGTCCTGCGACAGGCAGTAGAGCGCCCAGGTCAGCGCGTTGGCGGTGGTCTCGTGGCCGGCGCCGATGAAGGTGACGATGTTGGCCCGCACCTCCAGGTCGGAGAGGCCGCGGCCGGTCTCCGGGTCCTGTGCCCGGAGCAGGAGGGTGAGGAGGTCGTGCGGCGCCTCTTTCCCTGAGGTGACCAGCGCCCGGCGACGCTCGATCAGCTCGTCCACCACCTCGGCGAAGAAGCGGAGCGCCGGCCGCGCCTTGAGGCGGCCGATCCGCGGCAGCCAATCGGGCATGCCGAACACGTCGAGGGGGTCGATCGGCCCGAGCGCCTCGAAGTAGCGGGTGATGGCGCGCCCGAGCGCATCGGGCTCCCGCGCCAAGCCGTGGGTGAAGATGGTGCGCTCGAGCACGTCGAGGGTGACGCGGGTCATCTCGAGCGCCGCGTCGACGCTCTGGCCGTCGCGCTTCCGCAGCCGGCGGGCGAGGCGGGCGGCGGCCTCGCCCATCGGGGCCTCGAAGCGGGCGACGTGGCGGGGCGAGAAGATCGGCGCCAGCGTGCGCCGCTGGAGGCGCCACTCGTCGCCCTCGGCGGTGAGCAGCCCGTTGCCGAGGCCCGGCGCCAGCACCCGGCGCTGCAGGTCGTCCTTGCGGTAATTGGCGGCGTTGTCGACCAGCACGTGGCGGATCGCCGCCGGCTCGCTCACCACCGTGACGCGGCCGAGCGCGCCCTCGCCGGTGACGATCGGTTTTTCGAAGTGCTCCTCGTACCAGGTGGTCAGCGGGTTGGCGCGGGCGGCGCGCAGGAAGCCGAACAGCCCCATCGGCTCGGTGCGGGGGCGGGGCACGGCGGGGCGG
>NZ_JBEXZS010000059.1:0-52359 GCF_040593685.1 Methylobacterium sp. EM32
CGGCGCTGCGGCCGACGCCACCACGTCAGGACAAGCTGCGCCGTGCGCACCAGACAGAACCTGTCGTTTGTGATCAGGCCATTGAGGAGGTGTTCCGCGCCCTCAAGCGCGATGGGCTGGGCCTGGACGAGACCCAGGTGCGGGTACCCGACAAGCTGTTCCGGCTGAGTGCCTTGGCGTTGGGGGCGGCCGTACGGATCCTACAGTTGGTGGATGCGCGCGACGGCAGCCGGCGACCGATGACGGACGTGCTGGACGAGGCCTGTCAGCCCGTCGTCGCAGAGTTGGGCCGGGCGTGCGAGGGCAGCACGGCCCGCCTGCGCAACCCACACCCCGCGGGTAGTCTGAGCTGGCTGGTGTGGATCGTCGCCCGCCATGGCGGCTGGAATGCCCCCAACACGCCACCCGGCCCCAAGGTCGTCGCGCGCGGTTGGGAACGCTTCTCCGCCATGCTCGCTGGAGCCCTGATCGCCCGCGACGCAATTCCGTCAAGGCCGTAGCCCGCAGAGGGGGGAGGGTTCAGGCGTCGAGCCCTCATCAACACACCGTTAACCCTCATCCGCGACCCTGGCCGGGCCGCGCCGGCTGCACGCCGGGGCGGCGAGAGCGGTGGTTCGGCGCGAGCCCCCTTCCAGCAGAGGACCACCACCCTCCCCTCCCCTGCTCGGGTACTCGCCGCGCCGCGCGAAAGCGTGCGATAAGTGCCTCCCCGCCCGCACAAGGATGACAATGCATCTCGTCGTGACCGCCCACACCGCCACCGGCCCGCTCTCGCACCAGCGCACCTCGCCGGAGGACGCCCTGGAGAAGGCGCAGGAACTCGAGGCCGAGGGCCACGACCGCGTTGTCATCACCGACATCACCGGCCGGGACTACGCGCCGCCGGAATTCGACAGCCTCTTCCTCAATCCCGGCACCTGACCCGATGATCACCGTCTACGTCGACGCCGATGCCTGCCCGGTCAAGGACGAGGTCTACCGCGTCGCCGGGCGGCACGGCGCGCACGTCGTGGTGGTGTCGAACAGCTTCATCACGATCCCCCGCGAACCATGGATCGAGCGGGTGATCGTCTCCGACAAGTTCGACGCCGCCGATGACTGGATCGCCGAGAGGGCCGGACCGCAGGCGGTAGTCGTCACCGCCGACGTGCCCCTTGCGAGCCGCTGCGTGAAGGCGGGCGCGAGCGTGCTCGCCCCCACCGGCAAGGCCTTCACCGATTCCTCGGTCGGCATGGCGCTCGCCACCCGCGACCTGATGCAGTCCTTGCGCGAGGCGGGCGCCGTGACCGGCGGCCCGAAGCCGTTCTCGGCCAAGGACCGCTCCGCCTTCCTCGGCGCCCTCGACCGGGCCCTGGTCCGGCTGCGGCGCAACGCGCAGGGCGGCTGAGACCGCTCCTTTCGAACTTACCCAAGCCCTGCGGGTTCCCTGTCCACGGCGGCCTTCGCCCGCCGCAGGGGAGAGCCGGCATGTCGGTCGAGGAGAACACGGTCCATTACGACAGCCCGGCCGGCGGCTGGGGCTCGGTGCGCGGCATCGCCGAGGTGTTCGGCAAGGAATGGGCCACGCCGCTCGCCACCGAGACCCTGTTTCGCCAGAACAAGCCGAAAGGCTTCATGTGCGTGTCCTGCTCCTGGGCGAAGCCGGCGAACTACCATCCCTTCGAGTTCTGCGAGAACGGCGCCAAGGCGACCCTGTGGGAGCTGACCACGCGGCGCTGCACCCCGGACTTCTTCGCCAAGCACACGCTCACCGAGCTGCGCGGCTGGAGCGATTACGACCTGGAGCAGACGGGCCGCCTGACCCATCCCTTGCGCTACGACCGCGCCAGCGACCGCTACGTCCCCTGCGGCTGGGACGAGGCGTTTCGCGAGATCGGTGCGGAACTCCGCCGGCTCGACCCGAAATCGGCGGTGTTCTACTCGTCGGGCCGCGCCAGCCTCGAGACCTCGTATCTCTACGCCCTGTTCGCCCGGCTCTACGGCAACAACAACCTGCCCGATTCCTCCAACATGTGCCACGAGACGACCTCGGTGGCGCTGAAGAAGGTGATCGGCGCCAGCGTCGGCACGGTCGTGTTCGACGATCTGTCGAAATGTGACGCGATATTCTTCTTCGGCCAGAACACCGGCACCAACTCGCCCCGCTTCCTGCACCCGCTGCAGGAGGCCTCGAAGCGGGGGGTGAAGATCATCACCTTCAATCCCGTGCGCGAGCGGGGCCTGGAGAGCTTCACCAACCCGCAGAGCCCGGTCGAGATGCTGACCCGCAAGGCGACGCCGATCAGCACGCAGTACCATCAGGTCCGGCCCGGCGGCGACATCGCGGTGATGCTCGGCCTGTGCAAGCACGTCTTCGCCGCCGACGACGCCGCCAAGGCGAAGGGCACCCGCGTCCTCGACGTCGACTTCATCGCTCAGCACACGACCGGGCTCGACGCCTTCGAGGCGAAGGTCCGGGCGACGTCGTGGGAGGAGATCGAGCGCGAATCCGGGATTGCCCGCGCCGATATCGAGGCGGCGGGACAGGTCTACGTCGAGGCCGAGCGGGTCTGCACCTTCTACGGCATGGGCCTGACGCAGCACGTGCACGGCTTCGAGAACGTCGCGATGGTCGTCAACCTCCTGCTGCTCAGGGGCAATATCGGGCGCGAGGGCACCGGGGTGTCGCCGGTGCGGGGCCATTCCAACGTGCAGGGCCAGCGCACCGTCGGCATCTCGGAGAAGCCGGAGCTGGTGCCCCTCGACCGCTTGGCCGAGCAGTTCGGCTTCACGCCGCCGCGGGAGAAGGGCGTCAACACGATCGAGGCCTGCGAGGGCATCGTCTCGGGCGAGATCAAGAGCTTCATCGGGCTCGGGGGCAACTTCGTGCGGGCAATCCCCGACCAGGACCGGATGGAGAAGGCCTGGACCGGCATGCGCCTCACCGTGCAGGTCGCGACGAAGCTCAACCGCTCGCACCTCGTCAACGGCGAGATCGCCTACTTGCTGCCCTGCCTCGGCCGCACCGAGGAGGACCGGCAGGCGAGCGGCCCGCAGGCGGTGAGCATCGAGGACACATTCAGCTGCATCTACGGCTCGCAAGGCCGCCGCACCCCGGCGAGCGATTTCCTGAAGTCCGAGGTCGCGATCGTGGCAGGGCTCGCCAAGGCGACGCTCGCACCGAATCCGAAGGTTCCTTGGGATTCCTGGGTCGGCGATTACGGCCTGATCCGCGACGAGATCGCCAAGACCTACCGGGAGGAGTTCCACGACTTCAACGAGCGGCTCTGGATTCCCGGTGGCTTCTACCGGGGCAACTCGGCGCGCGAGCGGATCTGGAAGACCGAGAGCGGCAAGGCGGAGTTCACCGCGCCCGAGGTGATGTCCGCCACGGGCTTCGAGGACGCGCCCGGCCGCTACCGGCTGATCACCATGCGGTCGAACGACCAGTTCAACACCACGATCTACGGCTACAGCGACCGCCTGCGCGGGATCGAAGGGACCCGCGACGTGCTTCTGATGAACCCGGAGGAGATCCGCCGGGCGGGCCTCCACGAAGGCCAGGTCGTCTCGCTGGTCAGCGACGCCGGCGACGGGATCACCCGCGAGGTGACGGGCCTCACGGTGACGCCGTTCTCGCTGCCGGACGGGTGCCTGGGGGCCTACTACCCCGAGATGAATCCCTTGGTGGCGCTCTCGCACCACGACATTCAATCGGGGACCCCGGCGGCGAAGTCGGTGCCGGTGCGGATCCGGCCCGAGGCCGGCGGCCCGAAGACGGACCGGCGCGAGCCGACCGGGCACGGGGCGCATCCGATCTGAGAGGCCCCTACCTGACAGGATGGTTTCGCGATTCCGATGGTGCGCGCTCGCCCTTTTCCCGAAGTCGATCGATGCATTCGGGAGAGATGCGCGAACGATATCGGAGCGCGGGATCCCCTCTCTCACACCTTGCAGCGATACCGGGCATGCCCGGTATCGCCTGGAGAGGGGAACGCGTCTCATCTTGCATCGAACAGAACAACGTGCGCGGGGTGAGGAGCGAGCCCGCGCCTTTCCGGTTGAACCGAACCGCCCTCCCCTCCCCCGGGCCACCCGCCGCTTGCGCACGAAAATGCCAGATGCCCGCGAATGACGCACAATTGTGCTTGTGCGGGCGCACATCGCCGGATACCAGTGTGATCACAGACACGAAAAAGGCCGCCCTTGAGAGCGGCCCGAAGTCTGGGGAGGAAGGCCCTCGTTGAGGGCGAGCACCGCCGCGACGCCATCGCGGCGGTGCTCGTATGTTGTCCCATGCCGGCGCAAGCGGCGCAATCCGTCCAAAAGGACGAGACCCTTGAGGCCGAGACCTTTGGGGCACCCCGCCGGTCACTCCTCCTCGCGGCCCGGCAGGCCGAAGCGGTCGAGCAGCCGCAACACGATCAGGATCGTCAGGCCGAACCCCATCGCAACCGCGAGCAGCGTGAATTGCGCCGCCCCGGCGACGATGCCGGCGGAGGCCGAGAACCAGACGCTCGCGGCGGTGGTCAGGTTCTTCACGGTGCGGCGGGCGACGAAGATCGTCCCGGCCGCGATGAAGCCGATGGCCTGCGCCAAACCCTGGATCACCCGCAGCGGATCGGCGTCGCCCCCTTCCTGCCGCACCACCGCGTAGAGGCTGAGTGCCGAAGTGGTGATGACCGCCGCGCTCAAGGCGACGAGAGCGTGGGTACGCAGGCCCGCATCCTTGCCCCGCCACTCCCGCTCGAACCCGAGAATCAAGCCGCACAGGGTGGCGGCGCCGAGGCGTGCGACGATCTCCCCGAGGGTGAAGGCGGTCGCGTCGGGCGGCATGGCACCGGTCAGGTCCCCTGCCCCGAGTCTGGCGGGTCCGGGAACGGCGTCCAATGGGTGAACGCGTCCGGCGCGTAGCCGTAATCGGTGGTGGCGACGTGCCAGGGCCGGCCGTCCCCGAGCCGCCCGGGATCCCAGCGGATCACGGCGCGCCGGTCCGGCTCGTCCCGGTGGATGGCGATGATCCAGCGCCCGTCCTGGGGCGCGCGGTCGATGGGCCGCCAATCAGTCATCGGATGCTCCGCCGCGAGTGCCTGTACGGCAACAACGCACCGGGCCGGCCGCCGTTCGCCTCAGCGAGGCGCAGGCCCCTGCTTCAGGCGCTCGCCAGCCTCGCATTCGCGCAGATACGTCGCGCGACTGTCGCCGGTGATCCCGCTGCTTTCGGCCTTGGCCTCGCAGGTCCGGCGCCCCTCGGCGGGGGCCGGATCGGGTGCGGTCCGGGCGGTCGCGACGACGGGCGCGAGCAGGGCGAGGAGCAGGAGGACGAGGCGCATGGCGGGTCTCGGGGCGGACGGGAGGACTTGTCCGGAGACAGGCCCGGCCGGGTGCTTCGGTTCCCGGCCGGGTACACCCGTCACGGCCGCGCGCGGCCGGAACGGTAGGCGGCCAGGATCTCCGGCAGCCGGTCGAGGACGTAATCGGCCAGTCCCGGCTCCAGGCTCTCGTCAAAGGATAGGGCGACCCGGTCGGGACTGCGCTCGATCCGGGCGATGCCGCGGCCGGCCTCATCGCTCCAGACCTGCGGCGCCGGCCGCTTCGCGGCGGGGGGCGCGAGCGCGGTCAGCACGGCGGCGAAGCGCTCGTTGGTCGGCTTCTCCCGGAAGCCGGGCTCGGCGAGGAGGCCGTCGATCCGGCCGGGCTTGGCCGTCTTGACCCGCTCGGCGAGCAGCATCCAGCGCGGGCGCCCAGCGGCCGGCGCCGGGCCGATCGCCCGCACGATCTCCGCCGGCACCGTGCGCGCCACCGAGATCAGGGTCGAGAGGTCACCCTTGCCGACGCCCATCGCGGCGGTGATCGTGGCCCGGGGAAATCCGTGCTCCTCGAGCCGGAGCGCGAAGAAGGCGCGCTCGATGTAGCTCAGATCCTGCCGCTCCAGGTTCTCCTTGCCTTGCGCCACCACCAGTTCGGCATCGCTGAGTGGGCGCACCACGGCGCGCACCGGCCGCGCGAGACGCCGCGCCGCCTGGATGCGGCGGCGGCCATAGGCGACCTGGTAGCGCTCCGGGTTCTCGGGGTGCGGCCGGACCAGGATCGGCACCTGCTGGCCGCTCTCGCGGATGCTCTCGACCAGGGCCGCGAGGCCTGGATCGTTGGCGTCGGCGACCCGGTCGGCGATGAAGGAATCGTCGATCCGCTCCGGCTCGATCTCGACGACGACGGTGCCGGCCTCGATCTCCGCCGCGGCGTCGGCCCGGGCGGCGAGCCCGCGCAGGGTGCTGCTCATCGCCCGCACTGGGCCGCTGCGGCTGCGCTCCGGAGCCCGGCTGTCCGGGTTACGGACCTCCGGAGAGCCGGCGTTTGCAGCTGCAAACCCGGGCTCGGGCGGCGGGGGGTTTGCAGCTGCAAACACCTCGGTCTCCGGCGCCGGCGGGGCCTCGGGGGCGGGTGCCGGCTTCGGCTGAGGCCGGGCGCCGAACAAAGCGTCGAGGTTCGACTTGCGGCTCATGGCCGACCCCAGGCGCGGCGGATCAGGCCCTCGATCTCGCCGTTGACCGCCTCCAGCGATTCGAGCGCACGGTCGTAGGTCGACCGGGTCACGCTCTCGCGGCCGATCTCGTAGAGGGTCTGCTTCGACAGGCCGGCGTCGGAGACGGCCGACGACTTCAGCATCGGCGCGGTCAGCACCGCGTCCTCGAACAGGGTGCGCAGCATGCCGACGATGCGGGTCTGCGGCGCGTCCTGCTGCTCGTAGCGGGTCACGAGGTAGCGCAGCCAGTCGTATTGCAGCCGCCCGCCGGATTCCGCCACGACGCCGAGCAGGTCCTCGGTCATCGCCAGGAACTGGCTCATCGAGGCGACGTCGAGCATCTGCGGATGCACGGTGATCAGCAGCGAGGTCGCGGCGCAGAGCGCCGAGAGTGTCAGGTAGCCGAGCTGCGGCGGGCAATCGATGACGACGACGTCGTACGACTCGGCCACCGTGTCGATCGCGTGGGCGACCCGGTCGAAGAACAAGGGCTCGCCGGCCCGGCGGCGGCTCAGCGCGCGGGGCGTCTCGTGCTCGAACTCCATCAGCTCAAGATTGGCCGGAACGAGGTCGAGACCGGTGAAGTAGGTCGGGCGCACCACGTCGCGGAGCGGCTTGGCGTCATCGTAGCGGATCGCGCCGTACAGGGTCTCGTCGGCCCCGACATCGAGTTCGGGCTGCACGCCCAGCAGGGCCGAGAGGCTGGCCTGGGGGTCGAGGTCGATGGCGAGCACCCGGTAGCCGCGCAGGACCAGCGACTGGGCGAGATGGGCGGTGGTGGTGGTCTTGCCCGACCCGCCCTTGAAGTTCGCCACCGCCACGACCTGCAGGTGCTCGGCCGCCGAGCGCCGCGGCTGATAGCGCCGGCCGCCCCGGGTATTCTCGTCGAGATAGGCGCGCAGGCCGTGAATGTCGGCCAGCGTGTAGGAGCGGCGCCCGTTGGCCGAGACCTCCGGCTGCGGCCCGAGCCCGTCGGCGGCGAGCTGCTGCAGCCGCGACACCGTCACGCCGATGATCCGGGCGGCCTCGGTCGACGTGAAGCGGCGCAGGCCCTTGGCAGCGGTGGGCGGAAACAGCCCGGAGGAGATCGCCTGCAGCTGCTCGCGGAGCGTCGCCGCGTGGGCGCCGATCATCGCGGCGGGCGCGACCGGTGCAGGGGGTTGCGGCGGCCGGTGCTGATTCATCCTCGCTGGCCCTGTTTGCAGAAAATTCGCCGGTTCGGCGTTGAAACTGCAATTGGCCCGTTTCCCACCCGATTCGCAATCGCCCGACCGGATGCGACGCAAGCCCCGCGCAAGCCAAACGCGCCTGTGACGTGCTTGGGGCCTCCCGCCGATGGGCCGTGCCACCGGCGGGGGAGGGGGGTTCCAGGCGTTGCTTTTCCACCCGGAGCGGCAGCGGCCCCCCCGGACGGGCAGGCGGACTACCTCGAAGTGGGGCAGCGGCGGCCGCTTCATCGCGGGTCCTGCCGGGTCTAGGGTCCGGATCGGCGCCAATCGACAGCCACCGAAACCAGCCCGCTCCACCCCGCCACCGGACGGCGGCACGACGCGAGATCCTAAGCCGCGCGGGGGGGCATCGAGCCCTCTTCCGACGAAATCCGTAAGCTTGACGAAATCCTGTCGCGCCATCGCCCCGGCGGTTTGCCGGCCGTTAAGCTGTTCAGAGTTTAGTGTCTCGCATCCACTCGGCTCCACTCCCCGCCGCCGCAATGGATCAGATCTTTCTCTAAAATAAACATCAGAAAATTTACCAAGCCTTGCGCCCGAGATTGCATCCTCATCTGCCAGATGCGACTCGTGCCTCAGACAGGAAGGTGGTGCCTCATGGTCGAGATCTCTGACATCCGGGACGTGCTGAAGTCGCTCGAAGCACTCAAGAACGTGGTCGATACGCTCTCGGACGACGACGACCTGTTCGAGAAGGGGCTGGATTCGTTCGGCTCGGTGCAGCTGATGCTGGCCCTCGAGGAGCGGTTCGACATCGAGTTCCCCGATTCGGCTCTGGGCCGGCGCTCGTTCTCGACCATCCGCATCATTCGCGACACCGTCGCGGGCCTTCGCCAGCAGGAGGCCGCATGAACATGCACGTCGAGGTCGCGGCGGCTCTGCCCGTCGCGGCACCTCCGGCCGGCGCCCTCGACGCGCGGGCCAAACGGGTGGCGGAGATCGCGGCCCGCCATGCCGACGCGGTCGACCGCGAGGGCCGGTTCCCGGCCGAGGCGGTCGCGGCCCTCAAGGCCGAGCGACTGCTCGGCATCCAGGTCCCGTGCTCCCTGCGAGGGGAGGGGGCCTCGATGAGCGAGATCGCCGAGCTCTGCGCCATCCTCGGGCGCGCCTGCTCGGCCTCCGCGATGGTGTTCGCGATGCACCACATCAAGCTCGCCAGCCTCGTCACCCACGGCGTCGACAGCGCCTGGCATTGCGGCCTGATGGAACGGATCGCCGACGAGCAGTTGCTCATCGCCTCCTCGACCACCGAGGCCGGCATCGGCGGCGACCTGCGCAACAGCCTCTGCGCCGTCGAGGCTGACGGCAACACCTTCCGCCTCACCAAGGAGGCGAGCGTCATCTCCTACGGCGCGCAGGCCGACCTGATCCTCGCCACCGCCCGCCGCCACCCCGAGGCCGCGACCTCCGACCAGGTGCTGGTGGCGTTGCTCGCCGACCAGATCACGCTGGAGCGCACCAGCGTGTGGGACACGCTCGGCATGCGCGGCACCTGCAGCGACGGCTTCCTGCTCAAGGCCGAGGGCCTGCCCCTGGTCCAGGTACTGCAGAAGCCCTTCGCGGAGATCGCCGCGCAATCGATGCTCGCCGCCTCGCACCTGCTCTGGGGCAGTGTGTGGTTCGGCATCGCCACTTACGCTGTCGACCGCGCCCGCGCCTTCGTGCAGGGCGAGGCGCGCAAGAAGCCGGGCCAGGTGCCCCCGGGGGCGCTGCGCCTCGCCGAGGCCGCCAACGCACTCCAGGCGATGAAGAGCACGGTCGTCGCCGGGCTCGAGCGCTACGAGGCCGCCAAGGGCGACCCCGACGCTTTGAGCGCGATCGGCTTCTCGATCATGCTCAACAACGTCAAGACCACGGTCTCGGCCCAAGCCGTCGACATCGTGCAGCGCGCCCTCTCGGTGGTCGGCATCCTCGGCTACAAGAACGGCACCCCGTTCAGCCTCGGCCGGCAGCTGCGCGACGTCCTCTCGGCGCCGCTGATGATCAGCAACGACCGCATCCTCTCCAACACCGCCAACCTCCTGCTGGTGCAGAAGGGCAGCGGCAAGCTCCTGAGCGCGTGATGGACCAGAGCCTCTCCTCCGACCTCCTCCCGGCCCTCGACGACGAGACCGACGCGCCTGCACCGCGCTCGTTCCTCGATCGCCTGTTCGACCGCGGCCTGCTGATCCGCACCGGGGTCGACGGCCTCTACGGCCGCTCCGGCGCCTTCGAGAGCGTGGTCGAGGCCCTCGACCGCCTCGTCTCGCGCATCGGCGGCGGCGACGGCGCCGAGGCCCTGCGCTTCCCGCCCGGCATGGCCCGCTCCAGCTTCGAGCGCAGCGGCTACCTCAAGGGCTTCCCGCATCTCGCCGGCACGGTACACAGCTTCTGCGGCAACGAAGCCGACCACGCGCGTCTGCTCGCCTGCCTCGATGCCGACGAGGACTGGACCGCCAAGCAGGCCGCCACCGACATCGTCCTGACCCCGGCCGCCTGCTACCCGCTCTATCCCGTCGCCGCCGCCCGCGGCCGGCTACCCGAGAACGGGCTGCTGTTCGACCTGCAATCCTACTGCTTCCGGCACGAGCCCTCGCTGGAGCCGACCCGCATGCAGCTGTTCCGCATGCGCGAATACGTCCGCATGGGCACCCCCGAGCAGGTGCTGGCCTTCCGCGAGCTGTGGCTTGCGCGCGGCACCAAGATGATGAGCGACCTCGGCCTGCCGCTCGCCATCGATCCGGCCAACGACCCGTTCTTCGGCCGCGCCGGCAAGATGCTCGCCAACAACCAGCGCGCCCAGGCGCTGAAGTTCGAGCTGAACGTGCCGGTCAACAGCGTCGAGAAGCCGACCGCCTGCCTCAGCTTCAACTACCACCAGGACCATTTCGGCTCGACCTGGGGCATCGACCAGGCCGACGGCTCCGTCGCCCACACCGCCTGCGTCGGCTTCGGGCTGGAGCGGATCACCCTGGCGCTCCTGCGCCATCACGGCCTCGACCTCGACGCCTGGCCGGCGAGCGTCCGCGACCAGCTCTTCGGCTGAGGCGGCGATGTCGGCCGCCCTCGCCCTCTCGATCGATGCGCCGCGGACTGAGACGTCCGCGGCCCTCCATCTCCCACACGCGCTCCACGGCGCCGACCGGACCTGGCCGGAGACGAATTGCTACGTCGATCTCTGGATCGAGCTTCTGCACCTGCGGGGCCTGAACCCTGAGGCGATGCTGGGCTTCACCCTGCGGCAGGATTTCGAGGGCGACCAGTTCACCTTCTTCAAGCCGAAGGCCGCCGATATCGAGGCGCTCTACGGCCTGGAGATCCTGGAGCTGGCGCTCTACGAGACCCTGGAGGGCCACAGCCTGGTCCAGGCGGCGCGGGGCCTGCCGGTGCTCGTCGAGGTCGACGCCTTCTACCTGCCGGACACCGCCGGCACCACCTACGGCCGCGAGGCCTCGAAGACCACGATCGCGATCCTCTCCCTCGACCCGGAGCGGCGCTTCCTCGACTACCTCCACAATGCCGGGCGCTTCCAGCTCGACGGCGCCGATTACGACGGGATCTTCGCGAAGGGTCGGCTCCTGCCCTACGCCGAGTTCGTGAAGCCGTGCGGCCCGGCGCTCACCGGATCCGCGCTGGCGGACGCCGCCCTGGCGCTGCTGCGGCGCCACCGCGCCCACGCTCCCGAGCGCAACCCGGTCACCGCCTTCCGCGAGACCCTGGCGGGGAAGCCCGACGCCTTCGTGCAGCGCCCGCTCTCGGCCTTCCACTCCTACGCCTTCAACACGACCCGCCAGCTCGGGGCCAATTTCGAGCTGTTGGGCAGCCACCTCGCCTGGCTGACGGCGCAAGGGGCGGGGCCGTTCGGCGAGGCGGCGGAGGCAGCAACAAGGCTGGCGCAGGAGGCCAAGGCGTTCCAGTTCCAGCTCGCCCGCGCCTTCGCCCGCGGCAAGCTCGCGGGGCTGCCCGAGCGCCTGGCGGCCGCCGAGGCGACCTACGCGGCGGTGTTCGCAGCGCTCGACCGGGCGCTCGCGGCGGGCTGAGAGCCTGTTTGATCGGCTGCTACGGAGGCGACACCCTCCGCGTCATCCCGGGGCCGCGCAGCGGAACCCGGGATCCATAACCGCTGACGATGCAGGGAGAGGCGGAGCGCGCTCCGACTTTTTCCGAGATCTCGGCGGTTATGGATCCCGGGTTCTCGTCTGCGGCGAATCCCGGGATGACGTGGAGGGACGTCAACCTGTGTGCCAGATCAATCATCGACCTATGAGCCCCATCAAACAGGTTCTCAGGATGGAGCCGTGGATGGGATAGCATCGACCCAATTCCTCACACAGGCACCGACACCAGCATGGCCCTTCTGCGGACCGTCGACCGGACCCTCGACGGTCCGTGGGAGATGATCGTGACCGCCCCCGGCGCCTGCGTCGGTCCCGGCGACCTCGACGGCCTCTCGGGCTTCTTCCCCGCGCCGGTGCCCGGCACCGCCGCGGGCGCGCTGCGCGCCGCCGGCCGATGGTCGGACCGCGAGCCGACGCCGCTGCACGGCTCCGACATCTGGTACCGCACGCCACTCTCAGGAATGGGCCGCGAGATCCTGCGCTTCGAGGGGCTGGCGACGCTCTGCGAGGTCTGGCTCGACGGTCATCTCCTCCTCACCTCGCGCTCGATGTTCCTCGCCCACGAGGTTGCGGTCGACCTCGACGGCCACCACAGGCTCGCGCTCGCCTTCCGCTCGCTGGCGCAGGACCTCGCCCGGCCGCACAAGCGCGGCCGCTGGCGGCCGCAGCTCGCCACACCCGGATCGCTGCGCCACGCTCGCACGACGCTGCTCGGATTCATGCCGGGCTGGTGCCCGAGCGTCGACGCCGTCGGCCCGTACCGGCCGATCACCCGGAGAGGGGAGGGGGGTCGGCCGACCGGGATCGACCTGCGGGCGAGCGTCGAGGACGGGACCGGGATCCTCGACCTCGCCTTGAGCCTGCCCGAGGCCGGCGGCCCCGTGACGCTCTGCTGCGACGGCCGCGAGACCGTGCTGGCCGAGACCGCGCCCGGCCGGTTCGCGGGCCGGCTCGCCCTACCGGACGTCGCCCTGTGGTGGCCGCACAGCCACGGCGAGCCGCGGCTGCACGCCGTCGCGGTCGAAGCCGGGGGCGAGACCTTCGATCTCGGCCGGGTCGGGTTCCGCACCATCACGATACTTCGCCCCTTCGCGGAGGGCCTGAGCCTCGCGGTCAACGGGGTGCCGGTGTTCTGCCGCGGCGCCTGCTGGACTCCGGCCGACCTCGTCGGGCTCCCGGGCGACCGCGCGTCGTACGCCCCGCTGCTCGCGCTCGCCGCCGAGGCCGGCATGACCATGCTGCGGGTCGGCGGCACGATGCTGTACGAGGCGCAAGCCTTTCACGACCTCTGCGACGAGCTCGGCATCCTGGTCTGGCAGGACCTGATGCTGGCGAATTTCGACTATCCGACGGACGATCCGGCCTTCCGGGCGGCGTTGGAGGCCGAGATCGCGCAGTTCCTCGACCGGTGCCAGGCCTCGCCCTCGCTCTGCGTCGTCGGCGGCGGCAGCGAGGTCGAGCAGCAGGCCGCGATGCTCGGCTTTCCCGAATCGGCCTGGCGAGCGCGGGCGGTGGAGGCGATGCTGCAGGAAGGTGTTGCCGCGCGCCGGCCCGACCTCGTCGTGGTGCCGAACTCGCCCTCGGGCGGCGACCTGCCGTTCTCCACGAATGCCGGCGTGACCCATTATTACGGCGTCGGCGCCTATTGCCGGCCGTTCGAGGATGCGCGCCGGGCCGAAGTGCGCTTCGCCTCCGAGTGCCTGGCCTTCGCCAACGTTCCCGACCCCGTCTCCCTGGACGAGGTGGGCCTGAGCGACCCGCGCGATCCCGCCTGGGCCCGAGGCGTCCCGCGAGACCGCGGCGCCGACTGGGATTTCGAGGACGTGCGCGACCACTATGTCGGCGCCCTCTACGGCGTCGATCCGGAAACTTTGCGCCGCGACGATCCGGAGCGCTACCTCACCCTGGGACGGGCTGCCGTCGCCGAGGTGATGGAGGCGACCTTCGCCGAGTGGCGCCGCGCCGGCTCGCTCACCGCCGGCGGCCTGGTCTGGCTCTGGCGCGACCTCGCGCCGGGGGCGGGCTGGGGCGTGGTCGACGTGGCCGGGCGGCCGAAATCGGCCTGGTACGCCCTCAAGCGCGCCTTCCGGCCGGTCCAGGCCCTGCTCTCGGACGAGGGGCTGAACGGCCTCCACGCCCACGTGGTGAACGAGACCGCCGAGGCCCTCGACGTCACCCTGGCGCTCACCTTCGCCACCGCCGCCGGCAAGGTCGCCGCCCGGGCGGAGCGGGCCCTGTCGCTGGCAGCCCGCGAGACGATCACCCTGTCCTCGGCCGCTTTGCTCAGCCGCTTCTTCGACGCGACCGCATCCTACCGCTTCGGCCCGGCGGCGCACGATCTGGCGCATCTGCGGCTCGTCCGCGCCGACGGGATGCTCCTGGCCGAGGCGTTCCATTTCCCGGCCGGCCGGGACGCGACGCCGCGGGAGATCGGTCTCTCGGCCGCCCTGGTGGAGGATCGGGACGACCTCGTGCTGCGGGTGGCGGCGGAGCGGCACGCGCTCGGCGTGCACGTGGCGCTCGACGGTGCGGGGCACCCGACCGACAACTGGTTCCATCTGGCGCCGGGGGGAGAGCGCCACCTCAGGCTCACCGGGACGGCGGGACGGCCGAGCGGGGTGGTGCGGGCGGTGAACGGGAGCGAGGTGGTGCGGTTCTGAGGGGCCACACGATAGTATGACGTCAGTGACTCCCGTGCATCCACTGACCACTCTCCACGTCATCCTGGGGTTCGACGCAGTCGAGAACCCGGGATCCATAACCGCTGACGATGCAGAACCCGGCGGTGACCGTTCCGCCTCGTCCTGAACCGCCGGCGGTTATGGATCCCGGGTTCCGCTGCGCGGCCCCGGGATGACCCGGAGGGAATGAATCCCGTGGGGCAACCGCGTCGAACCCGCGTCCCTCACTCCCCCCGCCGCAGCTCCGCCAGCGGCGCCGTCAGCGTGCATACCACCCCCTCGGGCGGGTAATGCGTGGCGACCTCGCCGTCGACGGTGCCGGCCAGCCCCCGTTCGATCAGGCGCGACCCGAACCCCTTGGCGGTCGGCGGGGTCACCGGCGGACCGCCATGCTCCTGCCAGCGCAGGGCCAGGACCGGCGCGTTGGTGCTATCGACCGTCCAGTCGAGGGTGACGTAACCCTCCGGCGTGCGCAGGGCCCCGTACTTGACCGCGTTGGTGGCGAGCTCGTGCGTCATCAGGGCGAGGGAGAGGGCCGCCGGCGCCCCGCACGGCACCGGGGGCCCGCTGAGCCGGAACCGGCCGGGCCGGCCGTCGTCGTGGATGGCGAGCGCGCTCGCGAGCACCGCCCGCAAGGAGGCGCTCTCGCCCTCGCCGGTGAGCAGGATGTCGTGCGCCTTGCCGAGCGCCACCAGCCGGGCCACCAGCGCCTCGCGGGCGGCCGCCGGGTCGGTGGCGTTGCGCAGGGTCTGCACGGCGATGGCCTGCACCATCGCCAGGGTGTTCTTGAGCCGGTGGCTCAGCTCGCGGTTGAGGATCTCCTGCTGCGCCTCCGCCGCCTTGCGGGCCGAGATGTCGTGGCTCACCGCCGCGAAACCCTCGAAGGCGCCGCCGGGTCCGCGCAGGGGAAACAGGCTGTAGCGCACCGGCGTGACGGCCCCGGTGGCGAGGTTGCACAGGCGGAACTCGCCGCTCCAGCTCCCGCCGGCCCGGATGGCGGGCAGGATCGTTCCTTGCGCGAATGGCAGGTCGTCGGGCGGGAAGACATCGGTCAGGCGCGCCCCCGACGCTGCGTCCTCGCTCAGCCCCACCAGGGCCCGGCCGGCCGGGTTGACGTAGTCGATGACCCCGTCGGCATCCGCGATGGCGATGAAGTCGCTCGATTGCTCGGCGACGAGGGCGAGGCGGCGGAGCGCCGCCTCGGATTCGCGCTGCTCGGTCACGTCGAGGAAGACCGTCACCGCCGCGCGGATCGTCCCGTCCTCATCCCGCACCGGGCTGCTCGAGACTTCGAGCAGGCGAAGCGCCCCGGTCGCGGCGTGGCGATAGCGCATCGCCTCGGCGGTCACCACCGCGCCGTGCCGCAGGGCGCGCAAGGACGGGTAGTCGTCCGGTGTGTAGGCGCGCCCGTCGGCGTGCAGGGCGCAGAAGGATTCGTAGCGGGAGAGCCCGGCCTCGCCGAGGGCGTGGCCGAGGATCGCCTCGGCCTGGGCGTTGATCAGGTTCGGCGCGCCCGGGCCGAGGCCGGCGACCGAGATGCCGACCGGCGCCTGCCGGAACACCGCTTCGAGCAGGCCGCGCTCCAGGTCGAGCCGGCGCTCGGAGTCGCGCCGCTCGGCCTCGGCGCGCCGGCGCTCGGTGAGGTCGAGCATCGCGCCGATCATCCGGACCGCCCGGCCGGCCTCGTCGCGGATCACCGAGCCGCGGTCGAAGACGTGGGCGAACGTGCCGTCGGCGCGCCGGAAGCGGTACTCGTCGCGCCACGCCGTCCCGGTCCCGTCGATGACGGCGTGGATCGAGGCGTCGATCCGGGCGCGGTCGTCGGGATGGATGTGGTCGATCCACCACGCGCCGGTCGGCTCGACCTCGGCGAGCGTGTGGCCATAAGCCGCCTCCAGCGCCTCGTTCCACAAAACGTGGTCGGTGGCAAAATCCCAGTCCCAGATCGCGTCGCTCGTGGCCTGCGCCGCCCGGCGGTAGCGTTCCTCAGTGGCCCGCGCCGCCCGCAGGGCCGCTTCCTGCTCGGCATTGGCCCGGCGAAGCGCCAGTTGGCCCATCACCTGGCGCGCCAGCGCCCGCAGGTCGTCGGCCTCGCTCGGCGTGAGGCCCTCCGGCCGCGGGACGTAGTCGATCACGCAGAGCGTGCCGAGCACGTGGCCCTCGGGCGTGCGCAGGGGCGCCCCGGCATAGAACCGGATGCCGGGCTCGGCGGTGACGAGCGGGTTGTCGCGGGTGCGGGGATCCCGGGTCAGGTCCGGGATGACGAGGAGCGACTCTGGCTGCGCCAGGGCGTGGGCGCAGACCGAGCGGCCGAGATCGGTCTGCGGCAGCGGAAAACCCGTCCGCGCCTTGAACCATTGCCGGGTACTGGCGACCAGGCTCACCAGCGCGATCGGTGCATCGCAGAGCCGGCCCGCCAGGCGCACGACGTCGTCGAACCCCCGCTCGGGCAGGGTGTCGAGGATCGCGTAGGAGTCGAGCGCGGCGAGGCGATCGGGATCGCACAGGGCGGTCGGCGGATCGGGAGGGCGTGACATCGCGAACCGGGGAGGGTGACCCCGGCTCTTAGCCCGAATACGCCCCTCGCGTCACGGACGATCGCGCGCCGCACATCTCAATCGATCACCTCGACGACGCGGCGCGTGCCCGGCTCGACCAGGACCGGGTGGTCGTTGACGATGGTGTAATTGAACCCCTTGAGGGCGAATTCGGGCGGCACGTCGTAGTAGATCACGCCCTCGGGCGGCAGCACCGTTCCGACGCGCACAGGCCCCTCGTGGCGGAAGGACGGCCGGTGCTCGCCGGCGGCGTAGATGCGGAAGCGCTCGCGCCGGTCGATGCCCAGGATGCTGTTGGCCGTGCCGACCGCGGCGCCGATGGCGCCCCCCACCACCGCACCGACCGGCCCGGCGATCGCCTCGCCCCGCGCCGCGCCGTCCTGCGCCCCGCGGGCGGTGCCCTGGGCGTGAGCGGTGGTGACGCCGGTGGCGAGGAGGAGGGCGGCGAGGGCGAGGCGCATGGCGGAGTCTCTGGTCGGAATCTCGAGAAGGCAGCTTGGCTGTTGCGGGAGAACGGCGGGCCGGCGGCGGAGGTTCCGGGGCCGGATTCTCGGATTCGACGTTAACCGCGATTGAAGAGGATTGGGGACGAGATCCGAAAACCCTGTTCCGTCCACGATTTGGAAGGCGGGCGGTCCCTAGCGTCGGCGCCATGAGAGTGATGCGGAACGACGGGACGGCAGGGGGCGGCACGGCGCGGGGACGGGCCTGCATGCCGGCCAGGGATGCGACACGGGCGTGACGATGAGCCATCGGCGCAACGACCAGATCGACATGGTGGTGCCCTTCGTGCACTTCCGCGACCAGCGGGAGACGATGGAGCGGCCGTTCTTCTCGATCGCCAAGCAGAAGCGCCTGAAAGAGATTGACTATACGAGCCCCGACGGCTCGGTCTGGGTGCGGGTGCTGCCGAACCAGGCCTACGGCATGGCGACGATCTGGGACGCCGACATCCTGATCTGGGCCGCCTCGACGATCTGCGAGATGAAGAAGCGCGGCCGCAACGACATCCCGCGCAAGCTCCACTTCATGCCCTACGACCTCCTGAAGGGGATCGGCCGCGAGACCGGCGGGCGGCAGTACAAGCTCCTGCGCGACGCCTTGTTTCGCCTGCAATCGACCTCGGTGCGCACCAACATCCGGGCCGAGAAGGCCAAGCGCAAGGAGCGCCAGTTCAGCTGGATCGACTCGTTCGACGACACGATCGACGAGGAGACCAATGCCAGCCGCGGCATGTCGATCACCCTGTCGGACTGGTTCTACGAGGGCGTGCTGATGGATGGCGGGGTGCTCGCCATCGACCCGGCCTATTTCGGCATCACCGGCGGGCGCGAGCGCTGGCTCTACCGCATCGCTCGCAAGCATGCCGGCGGGGCGGGGGAGGGGGGGTTCGCCATCAGCCTGCCGACCCTGTTCGAGAAGTCGGGCGCGGAAGGGACGTACCGCCGGTTCAAGTTCGAGATCGCCAAGATCGCCAAGGCGGACGAGCTGCCGGGCTTCGTCCTGCGGCTCGAGGAGAAGGAGCGCGGCGAACCGCACCTGCGGATGATCCGCCGCGACCTCGTCACCGACGAAATTCTGATCGAGGCGGCTCCGAAGCCGAAGCGAACCCGCAAGCCGAAGGCCGCACCAGCGCTACCGCTCTTCCGCCACCTCTCCGACGAGACGATCGCGCTCTGCCGCAAGGCCCATCCGGGCTGGGACGTATACGGGCTGAAGACCGAGTTCGACCACTGGCTCGAGGGCGACGCGACCCGCGAGCCGAAGCACTACGAGAGCGCCTTCTTAGGGTTCGCCGAACGCTTCGTGCGGGACGCCCATTGATCCACAGGCCCACCCGTTCCCGATGTACGAGGGAGACGGCGGACGGCAGGGGCGGCTCCGAGGGGAAATCCCCGGAATCCCTGTGAATGACTCAGGCTCAGTCGGCACTTCGGGAACGCTCCGGGGCCGGAACGGCACTTCGGGAACACCCACCGTGCGATCGGGAACGCCGGCACGGTACTTCGGGGACAGAAGGCGCGGTACTTCGGGGACGAATCCTCGGTACTTCGGGAACGGCCCACCCGCATTAAGCATTTGGGCGAGTTCCAGGAATCGCCGCCGCCCGAGCGCCTAAATCGATAAAGATTCCTGTAACACTCTAAGCGGTGCATTCTGGGGAAAAGCCGGACGGCGAGTCCGACCCCGAGTCGGAGACCGCAATCGCGAGTCGAGCCGGGGTCCACAGGGCACCCACAGGAGTCCACCGGACTCGCCGGAACGAATCACCCGCCCACGGCATCTGTCGAACGGGGGCGAGCGAGCTGGACTCGACTCGCGGAAGCTTTCCTGTGGGACTCTCCGGGGTGGAGGATCGGGATCTCGACTCGTCTGACCTCGCATCGTACGAGCGGATTCAGGGGATTGGTTGGATCGGTCGGCGTTCGCACGGGCGGGAGATCGGCGGGTTTCGCCAGGGTGGAGCGTTCGTGAAGTACGCCCCGGCGGGCGGTGACGAGTCGGATCGGCGATCGGGAGGCACAGCGGAGCGGGGAATGGTCGACGGTCACGATCCCGGTTCACGGGCGACGGCCTGCGCGTTGCCCGGGGTGGCGGGACGGGCGCGGCGCTACGCGGACGTATATCGGGAACAGCGGGGAGAACGACCGATCGGCGGGGGGGGTGCGCACGGTCTCCCCGCAATCCCGAACGCGGCGGGTGTGGACGAGATGGGCGCAGGACGGGCGATTGCAGGTCGGTGCGAATGAATTCGAGGTTCTGCGGATCTGGCATGTCCCGGAGCCTCCTGAAGCAATCGAGACGAGCAGACGCCAAGTTCCCGAAATACGTCGAGCAGGGTGCGGACAGCTCCTCCAAAACGATGGAGCTACGCCAACACCAGTTCCTTGGTTGTCTTAGAAAACTGGCAAATAGATCGACATCCCTCGATGTCATCCCGGGGCTCGCCGCAGGCGAGAACCCGGGATCCATAACCACTGACGGTGCCGGACGAGGCGGCTCGCGTTCCGACCTTTTCTGAACTCGCAGCGGCTATGGATCCCGGGTTCCGCTGCGCGGCTCC
Source organism: Methylobacterium sp. EM32 (assembly GCF_040593685.1). Classification (NCBI taxonomy): domain Bacteria; kingdom Pseudomonadati; phylum Pseudomonadota; class Alphaproteobacteria; order Hyphomicrobiales; family Methylobacteriaceae; genus Methylobacterium; species Methylobacterium sp. EM32. Next base: position 20,135 of record NZ_JBEXZS010000059.1, read on the forward strand.
GGGATGACGCGGAGGGTCCGGACTCGGGTCGACCCGATCGACAATTCGCTCAGCCGAGCGACGGCAAATCCAGCCCATGTTCCCGGGCGCAATCCACCGCATCCTCGTAGCCGGCATCGGCGTGGCGCATCACGCCGGTGGCAGGGTCGTTCCACAAAACCCGCTCCAGGCGCCGGTCGGCGGCCTCGCTGCCGTCGCAGACGATCACCATGCCGGCATGCTGCGAGAAGCCCATCCCGACCCCGCCGCCATGGTGCAACGAGACCCAGGTGGCACCGGACGCGGTGTTGAGGAGGGCGTTCAGGAGCGGCCAGTCGGAGACCGCGTCGGACCCGTCGCGCATCGCCTCCGTCTCGCGGTTCGGCGAGGCGACCGAGCCGGAATCGAGGTGGTCGCGGCCGATGACGATCGGGGCCTTCAGCTCGCCCTTGCGCACCATCTCGTTGAAGGCGAGGCCGAGGCGGTGGCGGTCGCCGAGACCGACCCAGCAGATCCGCGCCGGCAGGCCCTGGAACCGGATTTTTTCCCGCGCCATGTCGAGCCAGCGGTGGAGATGGTGGTTGTCGGGCAGCAACTCCTTCACCTTGGCGTCGGTGCGGTAGATGTCCTCCGGATCACCCGAGAGGGCGCACCAGCGGAACGGGCCGACGCCGCGGCAGAAGAGCGGGCGGATATAGGCCGGCACGAAACCCGGGAAGGCGAAGGCGTCCTCGACGCCCTCCTCCAGCGCCATCTGGCGGATGTTGTTGCCGTAATCGACCACCGGCACGCCGGCGCGGTGGAAATCGAGCATCGCCCGCACATGCACCGCCATCGAGCGTTTCGCCGCCGCCGCGACGGCAGCGGGGTCGGTCTCGCGCCGGGCTTCCCACTCGGCGACCGTCCAGCCCGCCGGCAGGTAGCCGTTGACGGGATCGTGGGCCGAGGTCTGGTCGGTGACGCAGTCGGGGCGCACGCCGCGGGCGTAGAGTTCGGAAAAGATCTCGGCGGCGTTGCCCAGCAGCGCGACCGAGCGCGGCGTCTTGGTACGGCAGGATTCCTCGATCAGCGCGAGGGCGTGGTCGAGGTCGCGGGCCTGGACGTCGACGTACCCGGTGCGCAGGCGGAACTCGATGCGCGAGGCCTGCGCCTCGACCGCGAGGCAGGAGGCGCCCGCCATGGTGGCGGCCAGCGTCTGCGCGCCGCCCATGCCCCCTAAGCCCGCCGTCAGGATCCAGCGGCCCGCCAGGTCGCCGGCATAGTGCTGGCGGCCCATCTCGACGAAGGTCTCGTAGGTGCCCTGCACGATGCCCTGGCTGCCGATATAGATCCAGGAGCCGGCCGTCATCTGGCCGTACATCATCAGGCCCTTGCGATCGAGCTCGTGGAAATGCTCCCAGGTCGCCCAGTGCGGCACGAGATTCGAGTTGGCGATCAGCACGCGGGGGGCGTCGGCATGGGTGCGGAACACCCCGACCGGCTTGCCCGATTGCACCAGCAGGGTCTGGTCGTCGTCGAGGTCGCGCAACGCCGCCACGATACGGTCGAAGCTCGCCCAGTCCCGCGCCGCCCGGCCGATGCCGCCATAGACCACCAACTCGCCCGGCCGCTCGGCGACGTCGGGATCGAGGTTGTTCATCAGCATGCGGAGCGGCGCCTCGGTGAGCCAGCTCTTGGCGGTGAGGTCCGGGCCGTGGGGCGCGCGGACGATGCGGGCGTTGTCGATGCGGGTCATGGGCGGGGGCTTTCGGGTGGGAGGCTATCTTTGTTTCAGCGAGCAGAAGTGAAGTCCTCCATCGTCATCCCGGGGCCGCGCAGCGGAACCCGGGATGACGCGGAGGGTGTCAGGTCTGTGAGATCACCGGCATGGGTGATCAGCCGAGAACGGGCAGCGGCACGCCGTCCGCCGCCGCGACGAGACTCCCATCCCGCACCAGCGCCAAAGCCGCCGCGATGTCGGGGTGGAAATGCCGGTCGTCGCCGAGAGGAGGCACCTCCGCCCGCAGCCGCGCCCGCACCGCCTCCAAAGCCGGGCTGGAGGTGAGCGGCGCGTGGAAATCGCACCCTTGAGCCGCCGCCAGTACCTCGATCGCCACCACCGCGGCGGCGTTCTCGGCCATCGGCATCAGGCGGCGGGCGCCGTGGGCGGCCATCGAGACGTGGTCCTCCTGGTTGGCGGAGGTCGGGATCGAATCGACGCTCGCCGGCATCGCCCGCTGCTTGTTCTCGGAGACGAGGGCCGCAGCCGTCACCTGCGGGATCATGAAGCCGGAATTCAGCCCCGGCTTCGGCGTCAGGAAGGCCGGCAGGCCCGAGAGCGCCGGATCGACCAGCATGGCGATGCGCCGCTCGGACAGGGAGCCGATCTCGCACAAAGCCATGGCGATCATGTCGGCGGCGAAGGCCACCGGCTCGGCGTGGAAGTTGCCGCCCGACAGGGCCTCGTCGGTCTCGGGGAAGATGAGGGGATTGTCGGAGACGCCGTTCGCTTCCGTGGCGAGCGTCTCGGCGGCCTGGCGCAGAAGGTCGAGGCAGGCGCCCATCACCTGCGGCTGGCAGCGCAGGCAGTAGGGATCCTGCACCCGCTCGTCGCCGACGAGATGCGAGGCCCGGATGGCGCTGCCGGCCATCAGCGCCCGGAGCGCCGCGGCGGTCTCGATCTGGCCGCGATGGCGGCGAAGCAGGTGGATGCGCGGATCGAACGGCGCGTCCGAGCCCCGCGCCGCATCGGTGGCGAGCGCCCCGGCGACGAGGGCGGTGCGCAGCAGGATCTCGGCCTCGAACAGGCCGGCGAGCGCGTTGGCGGTCGAGAACTGGGTGCCGTTGAGGAGCGCCAGGCCCTCCTTCGGCCCGAGCGAAGCCGGCGCGAGGCCGGCCGCGGCCAGGGCCTCGGCGGCGGGCAGGCGGCCGGCGGGCGTGACGGCCTCGCCGACGCCGATCATGACGGCCGCCATGTGGGCGAGCGGCGCGAGGTCGCCCGAGGCGCCGACCGAGCCCTGGCACGGCACGACCGGGATCACGTCGCGGGCGAGCATCGCCCCCAGCAGGTCGAGGGTCGCGGGCTGCACGCCCGACGCGCCCTGCGCCAGGCTCGCGAGCTTGAGCGCCAGCATCAGCCGCACCACCGGCACCGGGCTCGGCTCGCCGACGCCGGCGGCGTGGGAGAGCACGATGTTGCGCTGGAGGGTGGCGAGGTCGGCGGCGTCGATCCGCACGCTCGCCAGCTTCCCGAATCCGGTATTGATGCCGTAGACCGGCTCGCCCCGGGCGAGGATGCGCGCGACCGAAGCCGCGCTCTCGGCGACCGCCGGGGCGCAGGATCGATCGAGGGTGGCGGGGGCGCCGCGATAGACCGCGCGCCAGCCGGCGAGCGGCACCGCGCCCGGCACGAGGGTGATCGTCTCGGTCATCGTGTCCCCCGGATGCGGGCGTGGAGCGGGTTGAAGCCCATGCGGTAGACGAGCTCGGCCGGCCGCTCGATCGACCAGACCGCGAGGTCGGCGCGCTTGCCGGCTTCGAGGGTGCCGGTCTCAGGCAGGATCCCGAGGGCGCGGGCGGCCTCGCGGGTGGTGCCAGCCAGGCACTCGTCGACCGTGAGGCGGAACAGGGTCGCGGCCATGTTCATGGCGAGCAGCAGCGAGGTCAGCGGCGAGGTGCCGGGATTGGCATCCGTCGCGACCGCCATCGGCACCCCGTGCTGGCGAAAGAGCGCCACCGGCGGCAGCCTGGTCTCGCGGATGAAGTAGTAGGCGCCGGGCAAGAGCACTGCGACGGTGCCGCTCCGCGCCATCGCGGCGGCGCCGAATTCGTCGGTATGTTCGAGGTGGTCGGCCGAGAGGGCGCGGTAGCGCGCGGCGAGCGCGGCGCCGCCGAGATTCGAGAGCTGGTCGGCGTGGAGCTTCACCGGCAGGCTTAAAGCCTGCGCTCGGTCGAACACCCGGGCGACCTGGTCGGGCGAGAAGGCGATCCCCTCGCAGAACGCATCGACCGCATCGACGAGGCCTTGCAGTCAGCGCCGGCAGCATCGTGTCGGCGACCTCCGCGATGAACGCGTCCTTGTCGCCGCCGGCCTCCGGCGGCAGGGCGTGGGCGCCGAGGAAGGTGGTGCGGATATCGACCGGCCGCATCTCACCGAGCCGCCGGGCCGCGCGGAGCGCCTTGCGCTCGCTGGCGAGGTCGAGGCCGTAGCCCGACTTCACCTCGACCGTGGTGACGCCCTCAGACATCAGCGCGTCGAGCCGCGGCAGGGTCTGGCGCACGAGGTCGTCCTCGCTGGCCTGACGCAGGGCGCCGACCGAGGAGACGATGCCGCCGCCGGCCCGCGCCAGCTCCTCGTAGGAGGCCCCGGCGAGACGCAGCTCGAATTCGTGCGCCCGGTCGCCGGCCCAGACGAGGTGGGTGTGGCAGTCGATCAGTCCCGGGGTGATCCAGCGGCCCTCGCCGTCGATCACCTCGGCCCCGGCGAGCGCCGCCCCCGGCAGGTCGGCCTCGAGGCCGGCGAACAGGATGCGGCCGTCGCGGATCGCGAGCGCCGCACCCTCCACCGCGCCGATGCCGGGGAGGCCGCCTGCGAAGGTGGCGAGCCGGACGTTGCGCCAGACCTGCGGCACGCCTTCACTCCCGCTCATGCGCGTCTCCTCCGTGATTCGCCGCATATGTATAGACATGAGCAATGCGGCTTGTATAGACATGATGGGACGCGCTGGAGCGCGACAGGCCCATGCAGGAGACGCGCCGATGACCGTACTGCACGCAGCGCAAGGTCTCACGCCCACGGGCTGGCAGGCCGATCTCCGGTTGACCGTCGAGGCCGGCCGGTTCGCCGCTGTCGAGGCCGGCCGGAGCCCTGAACCGGGCGACACGCGGGTGGCTTTGCTGGTGCCGGGCCTGCCCAACCTGCACAGCCACGCCTTCCAGCGCGGCATGGCGGGGCTCGCCGAGCGGCGGGGGCCGTCCTCCGACACGTTCTGGACCTGGCGCGAGACGATGTACCGCTTCGCCCTGCGGATGAGCCCGGACGAGGCCGAGGCGGTGGCGGCGCAGGCCTATGTCGAGATGCTCGAATCCGGCTTCACCCGGGTCGGCGAGTTCCACTACCTGCACCACGCCCCGGACGGGCGGCCCTATGCCAACGTCGCCGAGATGGCCGAGCGGATCGCCGCCGCCGCGTCTCTCACCGGGCTTCGCCTGTCGCTGCTGCCGGTTCTCTACCGCTGGTCGAATTTCGGCGGGCTCGCGCCCACGGAAGGCCAGCGCCGCTTCATCAGCGACCTCGACCTGTTCGCCCGCCTCGTCGAAGAGTCCCGCGCCGCCCTGGCGGCTCTCCCCGGGGCGACGCTCGGCGTCGCGCCCCACAGCCTGCGGGCGGTGACGCCGGAGGACCTGAACGCCGCGGTGGCGCTCGCGGGCAGCGGGCCGGTCCACATCCACGCCGCCGAGCAGGTGCGCGAGGTGGAGGAATGCGAGGCCTGGTCCGGCGCCCGGCCGGTGCAGTGGCTCCTCGACCATGAGGGCCTCGACTCCCGCTGGTGCCTGATCCACGCCACCCACATGAATGCGGACGAGACCGCCCGGTTCGCGCGGAGCGGCGCCGTCGCCGGCCTTTGCCCGGTGACCGAGGCGAGCCTCGGCGACGGCATCTTCCCCGCCCCCGGCTTCGTCGCGGCCGGCGGGCGCTACGGGGTCGGGACCGATTCGAACGTGCTGGTCGGCGCCGCGGACGAATTGCGCCAGCTCGAATACGCCCAGCGCCTCGGCAACCGGCAGCGCAACGTGCTCGCGGCGCCGGGCGCCTCGACCGGGCGGGCCCTGTTCGAGGCCGGCCTCGCCGGCGGCACCCAGGCGCTCGCCGCGGAGAGGGGAGGGCTCGCGGCCGGGGCGCCGGCCGATTGCGTGGCGCTCGCCGGGGCGGACCCGGCCTTGATCGAGCGACGCGGCGACGCCCTCCTCGATGGCTGGATCTTCGCCGCGGGCTCGCGGGCGGTGGAGTCGGTATGGGTGGATGGCCGCCAGGTGGTCGCGGGCGGGCGGCACGTGGCGCGGGAGGCGGTGGCGGCGCGCTATGCGGGGGTGCTGCGGCGGTTGATGGCGGAGTGAGTCGTCGTCGCCGGTTCCAATTCGCTCAGCTTTCCCAAGTCGAGCGCCTCTCCCCTTTCCAGGTGATGCCGGGCAAGCCCGGCATCACCTGGAAAGGGGATCCCGCGACTTTCCGTTGTCGCGTCGAGCCAAGTCGGAATCTCATGCGGCTTCCGTCGCCAAGCTCGGGTATGAGAGGCAGCCGGCCCTCCAGCAGATCGTCGGCAGGAGAAAGCGTGCGCGAGCGAGATCCCTTGAGCGGACCTGATCCCCGATGACCGCGCACGATCCCGCCCGCCGCGAGGCCCGGCCGGTCTCGCTGCACCAGCAGATCCTCTCGGAGCTCCAGGGCCACATCCTGTCCGGCCGCTGGCCCCCCGGCCACCGCATCCCGTTCGAGCACGAGCTGACGGCGCAGTTCGGCTGCTCGCGCATGACCGTCAACAAGGTGCTGACCCAGCTCGCCGCCGCCGGGCTGATCGAGCGGCGGCGCAAGGTCGGCTCCTTCGTGCGCCAGCCGCACTCGCAATCGGCGGTGCTGGAGATCCCGGAGATCCGCAGCGAGGTCGAGGCGCTCGGTCTGCCCTACCGCTTCGTCCTGCTCCAGCGCCGCCGCCGGCGCAGCACGCAAGCCGACCGCGCGGCGCTCGGGCTCGACGCGCCGGCCCCGGTCCTGGCCCTCAGCGGCCGGCACGAGGCCGGGCCGCGGCCGTTCTGCCTGGAGGAGCGGCTGATCCACCTCGCGGCGGTGCCGGAGGCCGAGGCGCAGGATTTCTCCGTCGAGCCGCCGGGGGCGTGGCTCGTCCACCACGTGCCCTGGAGCGCGGCCGAGCACCGCATCCGCGCCCGGAGCGCGGACGCCGACCTCGCCGCCACGATGGCCTGTCCGCCGGGGACGCCCTGCCTCGTCGTCGAGCGCCGCACCTGGAGCGCCGGGCGCCCGGTCACCGTCGTGCGGCTGACCTATCCGGGCGAGGCGCACGAGCTCGTCGCCCGTTTCGCACCGTCACGGAACTGACGTAACGGCCCTAGCCCTCACAGGCCCGATCGGCTATCAGCCGCCGCGCCCCGGCAACGGCCGGGCTTATCGGGCGTTCCGTACGGTCACCGCCCGGCGCCCGTCGCCGCGCGGCGGGGCACGAACGGTCGAGGGTGATGCGGTACGAGGTCGAGCGGAAGTTCCTGGTCGCCCATGCGGGATGGCGCGAGCGGGCGGTGAGCCGGCACCGGCTCACGGACGGGCTCGTGGGCGAGTTCGCCGGCGGCAAGGTCCGGGTGCGGCTCGACGACGAGCGGGCCTGGCTCACCGTCAAGGGCCGGCGTGAGGGCCTGTCGCGGCCGGAATTCGAGTACGAGATCCCGCGCGATGAGGGCGAGGACATGCTGCGCCTCGTCTGCGAGACCTGCCTGATCGAGAAGACGCGCCACTGCGTGCCGCATGGCGGGCTGCTCTGGACCGTGGACGAGTATGGCGGCTCCCTCGCCGGCATGGTGCTCGCCGAGATCGAGCTGGAGCACGAGGCGCAGGTCGTCGCCCTGCCCGACTGGCTCGGCCGCGAGGTCACGGCCGACAGCCGCTTCCGCCAGTCGACCCTGCTGCGGCTCGCCCGCGAGGCCGGCCGCCCGGTGACCCTGACCGAGGTGATCGCCGCGCGCCTGTGAGGATTCCGGCGCATCCGGGCGCCGGCGGGACATCGACTCGTCACCGAATCGGATCTGCCGGTGAGGAAATACCGGCATTCCACAGCACGGCCCCGCGATGAATGCTGCGGCCGGGCCCATTGCCGGGCGGTCGTTGTCCTTTGCCCGGGCATCGTCTATGAGGCGGCGCCAGAATCATCGAACCAAACCAGCCTGCGTCTTCCAAAGAGCCCCCGAGGCGGCCGTCAGGCCGCCGTGAAGAGCGGGCGAAGCGGACGCCGCCCCGCCCTCCGGCCGGTCCGGACGCGCAGGGGCGTGAGGCCGCGAGGGACCGACAGCGTCGGGGTACCGCGGCCGACCCTCGAGGAAACCACCCGAAAAGGCCTTGTGCGGCGAGCCGGCGGCTCGCCCGCGATCGGACGCCTGTCACGGCCGGGGGCGCGCGCGCCCGCCGGTCCTGTACCAGAACGGGGTTTGGCCATGCGTGCCGATGACAAGACCACCAGCGCGACCGGCGTGAGCCGGCGCCAGATCCTCGGCGGCGCGGCCGCCGGCCTCGCAGCGTCGGCGCTGCCCGATTCGCTCGCCCTGGCGCAATCGGCCGACAAGGTCGACGTGCTGCTGATCGGCGGCGGCGTGATGAGCGCGACGCTGGGCGTGTGGCTGAACGAGCTGGAGCCGGGTTGGTCGATCCGGATGCTCGAGCGCCTCGACAAGGTCGCGATGGAGAGCTCGAACGGCTGGAACAACGCCGGCACCGGCCACTCGGCCCTCGCCGAGCTGAACTATACCCCCGAGAAGAAGGGCAAGATCGAGATCGCCAAGGCGGTCGAGATCAACGAGGCGTTCCAGGTCACCCGCCAGTTCCTGGCCTGGCAGGTCAAGAACGGCGTGCTGAAGGATCCCAAGACCTTCATCAACTACACGCCTCATATGAGCTTCGTCTGGGGTGACGATAATATCGAGTTCCTCAGGAAGCGCTACGAGGCGCTGAAGGCGAGCCCGCTCTTTGCCGGGATGGAGTTCTCGACCGATCCCGAGCAGCTCAAGAAGTGGGTCCCCCTGATGATGGAGGGGCGCGACCCGAACCAGAAGGTCGCCGCCACCTGGTCGCCGCTCGGCACCGATGTCGAGTGGGGCGAGGTCACCCGCCAGTACGTCGCCCATCTCCAGCGCCAGAAGAGCTTCCGCCTCGACGTCTCGACCGAGGTCCAGGGCATCACGAAGAACGCCGACGGCTCCTGGCGGGTCACCGCGCGCAACCTCAAGGACGGGTCGCGCCAGGCGGTCGACGCCAAGTTCGTGTTCATCGGCGCCGGCGGCGGCGCCCTGCACCTGCTCCAGGCCTCCGGCATCCCGGAGGGCGAGGATTACGCCGGCTTCCCGGTCGGCGGCTCGTTCCTGATCAACGAGAACCCGGACGTCGCGACGCTCCACCTCGCCAAGGCCTACGGCAAGGCCTCGGTCGGCTCACCGCCGATGTCGGTGCCCCATCTCGACACCCGCGTGCTCGGGGGCAAGCGCGTCCTGCTGTTCGGCCCCTTCGCGACCTTCTCGACCAAGTTCCTGAAGGAGGGCTCATATTTCGACCTGCTCACCTCGACCACGACCAGCAACGTCTGGCCGATGATGCGGGTCGGCCTCGACGAGTTCCCGCTGGTGGAATACCTCGCCGGCCAGCTGATGCTCTCCGACGACGACCGCCTGGCGGCGCTGAAGGAATACTTCCCCGACGCCAAGAAGGGCGAGTGGCGCCTGTGGCAGGCCGGCCAGCGCGTGCAGATCATCAAGCGCGACAAGGACAAGGGCGGCGTGCTGAAGCTCGGCACCGAGATCGTCAACGCGAAGGACGGCAGCATCGCGGCACTGCTCGGCGCCTCCCCGGGCGCCTCAACGGCGGCGCCGATCATGCTCGAGGTGCTCCAGAAGGTCTTCGCCAAGAACGTCGCCACGCCCGAGTGGCAGGCGAAGATCCGTCAGATCGTCCCGAGCTACGGCCAGCGCCTCAACGACGATCCGGAGAAGGTGGCTCAGGAATGGGCCTATACCAGCGAGCAGCTGCAGCTGCCGACCCCGCCGGCGATCGACCGCGGCCCGCTCAAAGCCACGCCCGTGAGCGACACGGTGCTCAACAGCAGCGATACCCCGGTGACGGCGCCGGTGCACGATCTGGCGCCGTGAGCGTACCCGGGCGGCGGGGCTGCCCGGGGTAAGGAAAAGGCGCTGGATTTCTCCTCTCCCCGACAGATCCCGGGCTTGCTCGGGATCTGCAATCAAGGGACGAAGTCGGGCAAGCCCGACTTCTTGCGGGGAGAGGAGGAACCTGCGCTTCTTCTCTCTCCGGTCGTTCACGCCGCAGGCGAGGAGATCTCAGCCCCGGCCGCGCGGGAGACCGGATCAATCCCAGATATCCGCGTTCAGGATCTCGTGCGCCAGCGCCCGGCTCGGCTCGCGGTGGAGGCCGGGGCCGGACAGGACGAACTCGACGTCGGCGAGGCGCGGCAGGTCGGCGTGGGAGAGTTCCTGCAACCCGTCCGGGATCAGGCTGCGCGGCTGCGCCATCAGGCCGACGCCGGCGAGCGCCGCGGCGCGCAAGCCACTGAGGCTGGCGCAGGTGCAGGTGATGCGGAAGGCCCGCCCCTCCTGGGTGAGTGCCGCGAGCGCCACCGCCCGGGTGATGCTGGGGGCCGGGAAGCTCGCGAGCGCCACCGGCTCGCCCCGCTCCGGCAGCGCCGTGGGGAGACCGACCCAGACCAATCGGTCGCGCCGCACCAGCATGCCCTGCGTCTCGCCGACATGGCGCTTGCCGAGAACGAGGTCGAGCTCGCCCCGCGCGAGCGCGTCGTGCAGGAAGCCGGTCAGCGCCACGCTCAGTTCGAGGTCGACCGACGGATAGGCCTCGCGGAAATCGCGCAGCACCTCCGACAGCCGGCTCTGCACGAAATCCTCCGAGGCGCCGAACCGCACCTTGCCGCGCACCGGGCCGCCGGCGAGCGCCCGCTCCAGCCGCTCGTGCGCGTCGAGCACCGTGCGGGCGAAGCCGAGCACCGTCTCGCCCTCCGGGGTGAGGGCGACCGAATGGGTGTCCCGCGCCACCAGCCGGCGCCCGACCTGCGCCTCCAGGCGCTGGACGTGCTGGCTCACCGTCGACTGGCCGAGGCCGAGCTGCTCAGCCGCCCGGCTGAAGCTGCGGCTGCGCACCACCGCCGCCAGGGTGCGCAGCAGCACGGGATCGATCAGGCGGGTCATTTCAGGCGGGTCATTTCAGGGAGGATCATGGCGGCTCTCCGCATCCTGCATGAGCGGAGGCCATGCTATCGCATCTCACGATAACTGTAATCCTGGGCGCTGGCGTACCCATCCGACGCCGGCCCGATTAGGTAGGCGGGACCCTTCCAGACCATCCGGCCCGCCATGCTCTCGCGCTTCCGTCCCGATACCTTCACGCTGATGATCGTCGGCGCCCTGATCCTCGGCTCCGTGCTGCCGGTGCAGGACCAGGCCGCCGAGTGGCTCAGCGTCTTCGCCAACGGCATGATCGCGCTCTTGTTCTTCCTGCACGGCGCGCGCATCGACCGGCAGACGGCCCTGGCCGGGCTGGTGCATTGGCGCCTGCACCTCGTGGTCTTCGCCTCGACCTTCGTGCTGTTCCCGATCCTCGGCCTCGCCGCGGGCCTCCTCAGCCCGACCCTGCTGACCCCGGCTTTGGCCGCCGGCGTGCTCTTCCTCTGCGTGCTGCCCTCCACGGTGCAATCCTCGATCGCCTTCACGTCGGTGGCGGGGGGCAACGTGCCGGCGGCGATCTGCTCGGCCTCGGCCTCGAACATCCTCGGCATGTTCATCACCCCGCTCCTCGTCGCGGTGCTGCTGAACACGCAGGGCGGCCACCACGAGTTCGACTGGGGAGCGGTGGGCAAGATCATGGCGCAGCTGCTGCTGCCCTTCGCCCTCGGCCAGCTCTTGCAGCCGCGGCTCGGCCCGTGGCTGACCCGGCACAAGCCGCTGACCATGGTGGTCGATCGCGGCTCGATCCTGCTCATCGTCTACATCGCCTTCAGCCACGCGGTGGTGACCGGCCTGTGGAGCCGCACGCCCCTGCCGGCGCTGGCCACCATGCTGGTCGTCGACCTGATGCTGCTCGCCGCTGTGCTGGCGATCACGACCGCCGCGAGCCGCCTCCTCGGCTTCTCGAAGGAGGACGAGATCACCATCGTGTTCTGCGGCTCGAAGAAGAGCCTGGCCTCCGGCGTGCCGATGGCGAACGTGATCTTCTCCGGCCAGGATGTCGGCGGGATCATGCTACCCCTGATGCTGTTCCACCAGGTCCAGCTGATGGCCTGCGCGGCGCTGGCCCGCCGCTACGCCGCGCGCCTGCAAGCGGTGACGGCCGCCGGGGAGGGCCCGACCCGGGCCGGCGTCGCGCCTGCCGCCAAGCTCGCGGTGCGCTGAGCGGCGGACGGCGTTGACGAAAGATTCACGCCGTCGCGCCATTCTCAACGAGAGCCAAGTTGCGTACCGGCTCTGTTGAGTGTCCGGCCCCGTCGCGCGTTCCGCGGCGGGGCCGCGCCGTTTCTATGAGACGCTATGACAGGATGATGGTGAGAGATCATCCGGGAAGCGTTCGCCGATCGTTTTAAGCTTTCATTCACTCTGTCGCTTCAGCCGGCGCACACCATCCCGCCGCTAACATCCCGGGTGCCGTCACCCGAGGAGGCGCCCGATGGCCACGTTCGTCCTGCCGCGCCGCCATCTCGCTGCGGTGCCGGTCCTGTCGCTGCTGCGCGGCTTCGGCCACGCCCTGATGGCGGCGTTCATCTTTTTCGCCTGCTTCGCCTTCTCGGACACCTCGCCCTACGACATCGTGGCGATCCCGACGATCGTGCTCTGGGTCCTGCTCGGCGTGCGGCTCTACCGCGGCGCCGTGCCCGTGGTCCTGGTGCTGCTCGTCTTCGTCGGCGCCACGGTCGTCGCCCTGATGCCGTATCTCGATGAGGACCTCTCGGCGATCTGGACGGTGCAGCTCTGCTACCTCGCGATCACCGGCATCTTCTTCACGATGTTCTTCTCGGACGAGTGCGACCGCCGGGTCGAGGCCGCCCTCAAGGTCTACACCGCCAGCACGCTGCTCAGCGCAGTGCTCGGGATCGGCGGCTACCTCGAGCTGATCGGCAACGAGGACCTGTTCGCCAAGTACGGCCGCGCCGCCGGCACCTTCCAGGACCCGAACGTGTTCGGCTCGTTCCTGACCCTCGGCGCGCTCTACCTGATGCACAACCTGCTCACCGGGCGCGCCCGGCGCCCGCTCCTGTCGGGGCTCGGGCTCGGCATCCTGCTCGCCGGCGTGTTCCTGTCGTTCTCCCGCGGCTCCTGGGGCGGCACCCTGGTGGTGGCCGGCCTGATGGTCCTGATGGTCTACCGCACCAGCGCGCCGCGTTTACGCCGCCGCATCGTGCTGCTGGCGGCGCTCACGGCGGGGTTCGGGGCGGTGGCCCTCGTCGGCCTGCTCTCGGTCGGCAATGTCGGCGAGACCTTCGCCAAGCGCGCCGCCGTCACGCAGGATTACGACGAGGGCGAGACCGGCCGCTTCGGCAACCAGCTGCGCGGCATCGGCATGCTGATCGAGGACCCGCTCGGCATGGGGCCCCTGCGCTGGCGCCGCACCTTCAACCTCGAGCCGCACAATTCCTATATCGGCGCCTTCTCCAACGGCGGCTGGGTCGGCGGCGTCGCCTTCGTGTTTCTGGTGCTGATGACCGCCTGGGTCGGTTTCCGGCTGATGAGCCAGGACACGCCCTACCGGCGCCACGCCCAGATCGTCTTCCCGGCCCTCCTGATGTTCTTCCTCCAGGCGGTGCAGATCGACATCGAGAAGTGGCGCCACGTCTACATGATGCTCGGCATCGTGTGGGGGCTGGAGGCGGCGCGGGTCAGGTGGCTGGCGACCGGGGAGGAATGAGGCGCCTCACGCCGCGAGCGTCCAGCCCCGCTCGGTCTCGCGCAGCCGCAAGTCCGTCCGCGGCTGAGGCTCCAGGCCGGCGAGGCGCTCGACCATGCGGCGCACCGAGCCGTCGCCGCCGACGTATTCCGCGTAGAGCGCCCGCAGCAGGTGATCGACCGGCCCGGGCACCGCCTGGCCGCGGGCCTTCTCGTAGCGGCGCAGGGTCTGTTCCGTCGTGCCGAGGAGCCCGGCGAGCGACCGTTGGCTCAGCTCCATCTCGATGCGCAGGAAGCGCAACTCGGCACCCGTGAGTGGCGCGCTCGCGTCGATCAGGCAGCGGCCGATCGCGGCGTGCAGGCCGTGCACATCCTCGATCGATACGGCGGTGCCGTGGCTCGTCTCCAGCAGGTTGAAGCCGTTCTCGAGGTGGACGTTGTCCAGGCCGCTCTCGACGTAGTGGTAAGCCATCGCGAACTCCTTCAGAACACGGTCACGACCAGCAGCCGGCGCGGCAGATCGAATTCGACGACGCAGGTCATCTCCTCACCGGTGGCGTGCCGCGAGACGTTGCAGCGCCAAGCCCCGTTCGCGACCTGATACGGCCCTTCCGAGATCGAGCCCTTCAGCAGGCAATCCACGATCTGCTTGAACGAAATCGCGCGTTGACGACCGCGCTTGCGGCCGTGCGGCCGTGCGGCAGAACGAAGACGCGGGCGCTGTCCTGCGCGATCTCACGGATCAGCGCACGGGCGGCCGGGGCGGTGCGCAGCGCAGTGTCGTTCATGAACCTATCAACATGATAGGTCATTGCCTCGGTCAACGCGAGCCTTGGAAAGGGACCATCCGCCCCGGCGGGGCTGGAGCCCAGGCGGATATGGGCCTATGTGGGCGCGAGCCCACGAAACCCACGCGCGCTTGCCCCTGCCGCCCGGCGGGCCGCGCGCTGACCGATTCCTGCTTGCGAGACCCGATGTCCAAGCCCGCGAAGGCCGAGAAGGCCGCCACCCTCAAGCCCCGCCTGCCGCGCGGCCTCGTCGACCGCGGGCCGGCCGAGATCGCCGCCACCAACCGGATGCTGGACAAGATCCGCGAGAGCTTCGAGCTCTACGGCTTCGAGGCGGTGGAGACCCCGTTCATCGAGTACACCGAGGCACTGGGAAAATTCCTGCCCGACCTCGACCGGCCGAACGAGGGCGTGTTCTCGTTCCAGGACGACGACGAAGCCTGGCTGTCTCTGCGCTACGACCTGACGGCGCCGCTCGCCCGCTACGTCGCCGAGCATTTCGACTCCCTGCCCAAGCCCTATCGCAGCTACCGCGCCGGCTACGTCTTCCGCAACGAGAAGCCGGGCCCGGGTCGCTTCCGCCAGTTCATGCAGTTCGACGCCGACATCGTCGGGGCGCCGACCGTCGCGGCGGATGCCGAGATCTGCATGATGGCCGCCGACACCCTGGAGAAGGTCGGCATCGGCCGCGGCGACTACGTGGTGAAGGTCAACAACCGCAAGGTCCTCGACGGCGTGATGGAGGCGATCGGCCTCGGCGGCGACGACCAGGCCGGCCGGCGCCTCACCGTGCTGCGGGCGATCGACAAGCTCGACCGCCTCGGGCCCGACGGCGTGCGCCTGCTGCTCGGCCCCGGCCGCAAGGACGAGAGCGGCGACTTCACCAAGGGCGCCGGCCTCTCGGATGACGCGATCGAGCGCATCCTGCGCTACGTCGCGTTCCAGGCCGCCCCCACCGAGGGCGGCGACCGCCTCGCCTTCTGGGAGAACTTCTTCGGCGGCTGGAGCGAGGTGGTCGG
Organism: Methylobacterium sp. EM32; assembly: GCF_040593685.1. Lineage (NCBI taxonomy): Bacteria > Pseudomonadati > Pseudomonadota > Alphaproteobacteria > Hyphomicrobiales > Methylobacteriaceae > Methylobacterium > Methylobacterium sp. EM32. The sequence continues at coordinate 35,571 of NZ_JBEXZS010000059.1, forward strand.
GGAGTCCGAGACCGGGCGCCAGGGCATCGCCGAGCTGCACACGATCATGAAGCTGTGCGAGGCGGCGGGCTACGGCCACGACCGGGTGCGGGCCGATCCGTCGGTGGTGCGCGGCCTCGAATACTATACCGGCCCGGTCTTCGAGGCCGAGCTGACCTTCCCGGTCGTCAACGAGGACGGCCAGACCGTGCGCTTCGGCTCGGTGGCCGGCGGCGGACGCTATGACGGCCTCGTCGGCCGCTTCCGCTCCGAGCCGGTGCCGGCGACCGGGTTCTCGGTCGGCGTCTCGCGCCTGTTCTCCGCCCTCCAGGTGGTCCGCAGCCCGATCGTCTCGGGTCAGGCCGCCCCCGGCCCGGTGGTGGTCCTGGTGCTCGACCGCGAGGAGACCGCCGCCTACCAGGCCCTCGTCGCGGCCCTGCGCCAGGCCGGCATCCGCTCCGAGCTCTATCTCGGCGCCTCCGGCATGAAGGCCCAGATGAAGTACGCCGACCGCCGCGGCGCGCCCTGCGTCGTCATCCAGGGCAGCGACGAGCGGGCGAAGAGCGAGGTCCAGATCAAGGACCTGATCGAGGGCGCCAAGGCCGCCGAGGCGATTGCCAGCAACGCCGAGTGGAAGGCCGCTCGGCCGGCCCAGTTCTCGGTGCCGGTGGACGAGATGGTCGCGCGGGTGCGCGAGGTGCTCGGGCGGCATTACGGGGGGTGAGGGCCCTCGCTCGTCTTCGAAGGCGGCCCGGGTTCTTCGGCAGACCGACACCCTCCATCGTCATTCCGGGGCCGCGAAAGCGGAGCCCGGAATCCAGACACGCAGGTAGGAGCGGACAAAGCGGGACGGTGTGTGCTCATTCCTGAACCGTCGGCGGCTCTGGATTCCGGGCTCCGCTGCGCGGCCCCGGAATGACGCGGTGGGTCTTGATCCCATGGTGCTGGTTCTGACAGATCCTCTGACTGTGACGAGGTCGCGATGACCAGGGATCTCCTTGAACGCGTGCTCTCTGCCTTGCAGGAAGCCGAGGCCCATGCTCAGGGCGAAACGCCGCCCGGTATGGTCGTCCATGTCCCCGATGCGCCTCGACCGTCCGAGCCGGCGGACGGCCACGAAGAAGACGACCACGGAGAGTGAGGCTCGCTTGCCGCCTCCGCACACCCCCACGGTCGCCAAGCCCGGCTGGTGCTGCTACACGGCCGTCCAAGAAATTTGGATGTTGGGACCAATGACGGGTAACGGAGCCGCGGCCCCCCGGCCGGCGGCGGCGCACGAGGCGCTCCTGGCGCTGTTCGAGGACCGGGGCTACGCGCGGGTCGAGCCGCCGGTGCTGCAGCCGGTCGAGCCCTTCCTGGAGCTGTCCGGCGAGGACATCCGCCGCCGCATCTTCATCACCCAGGACGGCGCCGGGGCGGAACTCTGCCTGCGGCCCGAATACACGATTCCCGTCGGGCGCCATCACCGCGCCGTCGCCGACGGGCAGGCGGCCGATTACAGCTATCTCGGGCCGGTCTTCCGCCTGCGGGCGGCCGAGCCCGACGAGTTCCACCAGGCCGGCATCGAGTCGATCGGCCGGACCGACGTGCCGGCGGCCGATGCCGAGATCCTCGGCCTCGCCCTCGACGGGCTCGACCGGCTCGGGCACCGCGACCGGCAGGTGCGCCTCGGCGATATGGGGCTGATCACCGCGCTCCTCGACGCGCTGAACGTCCAGCCGGCGGCCAAGCGCCGGACGCTCCGGGCGGTGGCGGCCGGCCGCTCCCTCGACGAGATCGCCACCCCCGTCGCAGTCGACGCGGCCCATGCCGGCCTCCTCTCGGCGATCCAGGGCCAGGACCCGCAAGGGGTGCGCGCCTTCGTCGAGGACGTGCTCGCCATCGCAGGCATCAGCCGGGTCGGCGGCCGCACCGCCGGCGAGATCGCCGAGCGCTTCCTCGCCAAGGCGGCGGCGCATGCCGAGGGCGGCGTCGGCCTCGGGGCCAAGGCCCGCGAGGTGCTCGATTCCTACCTCGCCCTCACCGGCGACCCCGATGCGGCGGCGCTCGCCGCCCGCGACCTCGCCCGCCGGGCCGGGCTCGACGATCCCCGGCTCGAGGCGGCGCTCGCCCTGTTCGAGGAGCGCAACGGCTTCATCGCCGCCCGCGGCCTGCCGCTGGAGCGCTTCGCGTTCACCGGCAGCTTCGCCCGCAACCTCGACTATTATACCGGCTTCATCTTCGAGGTCGCGCAGGACGGCGAGAAGCCGGTGGTCGGCGGCGGGCGCTACGACGGCCTGCTCCAGCATCTCGGCAGCCCGGACGCCCTGCCGGCGGTGGGCTGCTCGTTCTGGCTCGAACGCCTCGAGGGCCCGCGCTGATGACCGACACGACGAAAGCCGCTCCCCTCGACGGTCCTCTGGTCCTGGCGGTGCCCTCGAAGGGCCGCCTGCAGGAGAACGCCGCCGCCTTCTTCGGCCGCGCCGGCCTGACCCTCGCCCAGACCAGCGGCGCCCGCGACTATCGCGGTCGCCTGAAAGGCGTGGACGGGGTCGAGGTGCGCTTCCTCTCGGCCTCCGAGATCGCCGGCCAGCTCGCCTCGGGCGCCGCCCATCTCGGCATCACCGGCGAGGACCTGATCCGCGAGACCTTGCCGGACGCCGCCGGCCAGGTCGAGCTCCTGACGCCGCTGGGCTTCGGCCAGGCCACCGTGGTGGTGGCGGTGCCGCAGGCCTGGATCGACGTGCGCTCGATGAGCGACCTCGACGAGGTGGCGAGCGACATGCGGGTGCGCCACGGCAAGCGCCTGCGCATCGCCACGAAGTACGTCAACCTGACCCGTCGCTTCTTCTACGAGCACGGCGTCGCCGATTACCGCATCGTCGAGAGCTTAGGGGCCACCGAGGGCGCGCCGGCTTCCGGCAGCGCCGAGATCATCGTCGACATCACCACCACCGGCGCCACCCTCGCGGCGAACGCGCTGAAGATCCTCGACGACGGGGTGATCCTGCGCTCCGAGGCGAACCTCGTCGCCTCGCTCGCCGCCTCCTGGAGCGAGACGCCGCGGCGCGCGGTGCAGGCGGTGCTCGGCCGCATCAGCGCCGAGGAGCGGGCCCGCACCACCCGCGAGGTAAGGGCGGGGATGCCGGTGTCGGGCGAGATCGACCTCGCAGGCCTCGCCGCCCTGCACGAGGCCGAGCTGCCCTACGGCGCACCGGAGGGGCGGGGGGAGATCGTGCTGCGCTGCCCCGCCGACGCGGTGTTCGGGCTCGCCGACGCGCTGGTCCAGGCTGGCGCTGAAGCCGTGAGCGTGCGGCGGATTGATTACGCCTTCGCGGCGGAGAACCCGCTGGTGGAACGGCTACTCGGGCGGCTCTGACGCCTCAAGCGCAGCGGGAGGCCCCCTCCCGCTGCGGCCCGGCAGCGCACTATTGCGTCAGCCGCAGCCTGCCGATGCTCGCCGCGATCGCGTTGAAGGCGCCGATGAGGCTGCTCGAATCGTTGGCCTGGAAGTACTGGTTCTGCGACGCGCAGGCCTTGAGCAGGTCGATGCCCTGCTGGTCGATCGGGTCCGACGAGACGCTGAAGCCGATCGTGTAGATCGCGACGTTGGCCGGATCCGCCTTCGCGTTGGCGCAGGCGAGCTTCGTCAGGGCGTCGAGCGCGTTGCGGGCCTGCCCGCCGGTCGACACGTTCTGGTTGGTCGCCGGGAAGTGGATGTCGGAATCGCTCCCATCCGCGTTGAGGAAGTAGCCGTTCGACGAGATCAACGACTTGCTGGAGGAGGCGCCATTCGCGATCCACGTGTTCGCGCCGTCCGTCATAAGCACGATGATCTTGTTGGTCGTGCCGCTGCCGTAGGCGGCACCATCGGCGAAGACGCTCCTGGGCGAGAGGGTGCGCCAGCCCCACATCAGGCCCTCGTGAATGTTTGTCGTGCCGCCGGCAGTCATGTTGTCGATCAGTCCGGTGAGTACGGTCGCGTTTCGCGTCAACCGCTGCAGCGGTTGGGTCGTGCATCCGAAATTGGGGCCGATCGCGCCGAGTTCGCCCAGGCTGCCGGTGCGCGCGTTGCGGGGGGAACTGTACTTGCAGGTGCGGCTCAGGGCCGTGGCATACGTATCCTTGCTGGACAGCTTGGGACAGGTTCCGTCGCTCGTCCCGTCGTCGTCGTCGATGTAGCTATTGAGGCTGTAATTGCCGTTCCAGACGGCGTAAGTGCCGGCCGGCGTCCCCGCGCCGCCCTCGTCGGGCGCGAGGTAGGGCATGTAGAGCGTGGCGTCGCCGTTCGTCGCCATGTCGCTCACGTTCTGCGGATAGGGCAGCGATTCGAAGCAGCCGGCCCATTTCCAGCCCGGCACCGCACCCTGCAGCTTCGCGAACAGGTCGAACCGGCTCTGGAACCCGGCCGCGGCGGCTCCGGAGAAGTTCGTCCAGTGATAGGGAGACTTGCCCTGCGTATCGACCCAGCCGGCATTCCTGTACGTGGCGGCGTCGAGCGCGACCGCGGAGGAGAACGGGACGATCGCGATCCTGGTATCCGCGGCGAAACTCTTGTTGTTGAGCACGTAGGTGACGAATTTCTTGGCGGCTGAGCGGAGCGCGGAGATCTTCGACACGCCGTCGTTGCCGGAGCTGTTCATCGAGCCGGTATTGTCGAGGACGAGGGCGATCTCGAAGGTCCGCGGGATCGGCGTGGCACATTGGGCCCGGGCGACCGGGTTCATGCTGGACGTGCCGGTGATCCGGCCGAAGAACGTCGTCGAGAGCTTGCGGGCCGTCAGCGTGATCTGGCGCGGGTTGCTGGTGATCGCCAGCGGATCGACCACGAGGCCGTCCGCCCCCATCTGTCCGATCAGGGTCGCGCGGGCGAGGGCGTCGAGGTCGCCGTTCGTCGTGGCGAGCGGGGTCTGGCACAGGAGGAGCGAGGTCGCGTCGGTCGCGGCCTGCAGCCTGGTCTCGAGCCGCATCGCTGCCCCATAATCGATCGCCGCGCCGGCGAAGATCAGCATCGGCGGCAGGAGGAAGGCGAACAGGATCGTGAGATTGCCCCTGCGGTCGCTGGGAAAGCGGCGTGCCCGACATCCGGCGCGCCGCCACGCGGGCCGGGCCGCGGCGTCAGGGCGCGGAGCCATCGCAGGCCTTCGGGTTCGCGCCGGGCAGGACGACTTCCGTATAGGTGTTCGTTCCATAGGTCTGGCCGCCTCGGACCGGCCACGGGATGCTGGCGGAGAGGGTGATCTGGTTGCTGATGCCGGTGACGAGCCGGACCAGGGCGCCGCCGATCATCGGGGTGTAGGTGCCCCGCACCTCGACGAGGACGTAGCGCATGCCCTCGGTGCGGTAGCCGGCCGGCACGGTCAGGTCGTTGGCGGGGCCGAGCGCACGCGCCGTGGTCCCTGAGGCCGTGGCCGAGCAGACCTGCGGGACGAGCTGGAGCTTGGCGGGATCGACGCCGAGCGCGCTCACCGCGATCTGCACGCCGGAGGCGTCGAACGGGCGCAGCACCCGCGGCGCGACGGCGAGGATGTCGGTCATCGCGCTCGCGGCGAACGGGCTCTGCGCGTCGCCCTGCGACACGAGGTCGGCGACGGTCCGGGCGAGCAGCGTGAGCTTGCGCCAGTGATCGAAGGCGCGCGACAGCTCCGACATGCCGGCGAGCAGGGCCAGCATGACGGGCAGCAGCAGGGCGAATTCGACCATGGCGCTGCCGCGCCGGTCGCGCAGGAAGGCGGATCTCAGCACGCGCCCGCCCCGGTCACCTGGTAGGGTTCGGTGCGCAGCACGGCCGTCGAGGTCAGGAGGCTCGATCCGGCGTCGGCCCCGCTGGTGAACTGCCGGGTCGCCAGGCCGAGCAGGTTGAAGAAGGTCGGGACCGGGACGGCCACCGTGACGACGACGATGGTCCCGGGCTTGGCGCAGGCATAGTTGGTTCCGAAGCTGGTGCTCCAGGTGCCGGTGCCGATATCGAGCGGCTGGACCGGCGCGCCGCCCGCGAACCCGCCCGCGGTCGCCACCTCGATCCGCACCTTCCGGCAGTCGAAGACGGTCACGACATTGGCCGAAGCCGATCCGCACATGGTCGCCCTGAGATTGGCGAGCAGCGTCGCCGCGTCGGTCCGCCCGGCATTGGCGAGCTGGAACTGGCCGGTGAGGATCGTCCGGACGCCGTTCTGGACGGCGCGATCGAAGTTCTGGGCAGCCCAGATCTGGAACGCGACCTGGATGATCGCCCCCACGATGCCGAGGAAGGGCAGCGCCACCAGGGCGAACTCGACCGCGGCGCTGCCTCCTCCGTCGGCGGCGAAGCGGCGGACCTGGCGCCGGTCCGGAATCGTTCGGCGTCCCCCCCGTGGCTGTCCCGCGCGGAGGAGTGCGATCGCGTGTTGCGGCATCCGGACCTGCTGCCCGCCGTTGCAATGTCGATGGGGGGAACGGTTCCGGCCCGCACCGCCGGGAGGCATGGCGCGGAGCATTTTTCGCTCTGCACCATCACCCGGCGGCCGATACAATTGTCATCAATAGCAAACTAGAAAGTAAACATTCCTATATCTAAGAGTTGATAGTATGTATCTTTTGCAACTTATAATAGAATAATTTTGAGAAAGACCCATAAATGGTCAGGACTGTGGTGAGGATCTGTCCGTTCGGTGCCGGCGTGTGATGGTTGCGGCAAGCCTCGGTCCGGCGTGGAAGCGACATCGGGCCGCGCGGGACGCAAGTGTGAGATCTCACGCCCGCGTCGCCGGACCTCCGGCAGCGCTCGAATCGGCCACCGCGGAGTCCTTCTGACGAACCATGGATCGCGGATGGCGGACCCTTCGCGAGGATCCGCGCCGCACTCCGCCTCCGTCCCGGACGACAAGGCACTGTGTCGGCCGCGCGAACCCGGCCGGTGCCGCGCGCTCTTTTCCGCGTCGCACCGCCGGAGCTTCGCCGGCAGACGATTGCCTCGCGGCGGCAGGAGCCTATTCCGCCGCCTCGACGAACACCGTCCCGGCCCGCGGCAGCGAGAGCGCGTCCCACACCTCGATCAGGGCTTCGCGAAGCGCCGCGATCTGCGCCTCGCCGTGGAACGGGGAGGGGGTAATGCGCAGGCGCTCGGTGCCGCGCGGCACGGTCGGGTAGTTGATCGGCTGGATGTAGATGCCGTGGCGCTCCAGCAGCCGGTCGGCCGCCGCCTTGCAGGCCTCCGCATCGCCGACCATCACCGGCACGATGTGGGTGTCGGTGGCGAGGACCGGCAGGCCGGCATCGAGGAGGGCGGCCTTGGTCCGGGCGGCCTGGCGCTGGTGCGCCTCGCGCTCGGCACCCGACCGCTTCAGGTGGCGGATCGACGCGATGGCGGCGGCGGCGATCGCCGGGGGCAGCGCGGTGGTGAAGATGAAGCCGGGGGCGTGGCTGCGCACCGCGTCGCAGAGCGCCGCCGAGCCGGTGATGTAGCCGCCGACGCAGCCGAAGCCCTTGGCGAGCGTGCCCTCGATCACGTCGACCCGGTGCATTACCCGGTCGCGCTCGGCGATGCCGGCGCCGCGGGGTCCGTAGAGGCCGACGGCGTGGACCTCGTCGAGATAGGTCATGGCGCCGTAGCGGTCGGCGAGGTCGCAGATCTTCCCGATCGGCGCCACGTCGCCGTCCATCGAGTAGACGCTCTCGAAGGCGATCAGCTTCGGCCGGTCGCCGGCCGCGATCAGCAGCTCCTCGAGGTGGGCGAGGTCGTTATGGCGAAAAATCTGCTTGTCGCAGCCCGACTGGCGCACGCCCTCGATCATCGAGTTGTGGTTGAAGGCGTCGGACAGGATCAGGCAGTCCGGGATCAGCTTGGCGATCGTCGAGATGCCGGCCTGGTTCGAGACGTAGCCGGAGGTGAAGACGAGGCCCGCCTCCTTGCCGTGCAGGTCGGCGAGCTCGCGCTCCAGGTCGACGAGCGGCGAGTTGTTGCCGGCGATGTTGCGGGTGCCGCCGGCGCCGACGCCGCAGCGCTGCGCGGTCTCGGTGAGCGCGCTCACCACGGCGGGGTGCTGGCCCATGCCGAGATAGTCGTTCGAGCACCACACGGTGATCTCGCGGGTGCCGGTGCCGCTGCGCCACAGGGCGGTGGGGAAGCGGCCGTTGATGCGCTCGATGTCGGCGAAGACGCGGTAGCGGCGCTCGTCGTGCAGGCGCGTCAGCGCACCACGGAAGAGGGCCTGGTAATCGGTCGCGCCGTGACGGATCGCGGGGCGGGTCTCGGGCCGGGTCTCGGGCATCGTGGTCCTTCGCGGTCTGGCCGGACATGCATCCGGGGGCGGGACCGGGCCTGACCCCCCGGGGAGGAGCCGGTCCGCGCGGCGGATGGCCGAATCGCCGATCCACCGCTGGTCGCGCCTTGATCTCGCTCAAATGCGACGGCTTTGTCTTTGGAAAAAGTCGAGGGCGAGGCGGGCGTTCTGACTCCTCCCGCACGGTCACGGAAGCAGGAAATTGGTCATGGCGACGAAGGGTCGCGCGCGATGAGCGGCAATGGCGAGGGAACCCGGCAGGGCGACCGGCAAGGGGCTCGCGACGCGACCCGCGACGAGCGGCTGAAAGCGGCGCTCCGCGAGAATCTGCGCCGCCGCAAGGCGCAGGTGCGGGGCCGCGAGGCGGCCGAGCCGGCACCGGACGCGGCGCCCGCGGATCGAAAAGCCGGGGATGAACGTTGACGCCCAAGCGTAGCGGTAGCATCGCTGCGGTGCAATAAAACAGGTTTCGGAATCACGAGGCGCGCCGGTCCGGCGCGCGGGACGCGCCGCGGGCGCGAGGGACGTTGTCACCATGGATCGCATCCACATCGTCGGCGGCCAGCCGCTTCACGGCATCATCCCGATCTCGGGCGCCAAGAACGCGGCCCTGCCGCTGATGATCGCCAGCCTGCTCACCGGCGAGACGCTGGAACTGTCGAACGTGCCCCGGCTCGCCGACGTCGCCTCGCTGTTGCGCATCCTCGGCAATCACGGCGTCGACCACATGGTGGTCGGCAAGCGCCCGGGCCAGACCACCGAGGCCGGCCAGACCATCCGGCTCACCGCCTCGAACGTCATCGACACCACGGCGCCCTACGACCTCGTCTCGACCATGCGGGCGAGCTTCTGGGTGATCGCGCCGCTGCTCGCGCGCTTCGGCGAGGCGCGGGTGTCGCTGCCGGGCGGCTGCGCCATCGGCACGCGCCCAGTCGACCTGCTGCTGATGGCGCTGGAGACGCTGGGCGCCACGATCGAGATCGACGGCGGCTACGCGGTGGCGCGGACGAAGAACGGGTTGCGCGGCGGCGAGATCAAGTTCCCCAAGGTCACGGTCGGCGGCACCCACGTCGCCCTGATGGCGGCGGTGCTCGCCCACGGCACGACCGTGATCGAGAACGCCGCCCGCGAGCCGGAGGTGGTGGACCTCGCCGCCTGCCTGTCGCGGATGGGCGCGCGGATCGAGGGCGCCGGCACGCCCCGCATCGTGATCGAGGGCGTGTCGCGTCTCTCGGGCGCCCGCCACGCCGTGCTGCCCGACCGGATCGAGACCGGCACCTACGCCATGGCGGTGGCGATGACCGGCGGCGACGTGACGCTTGAGGGGACCCGCGCCGACCTCCTGCACAGCGCCCTCGACATCCTGGCCACCACCGGCACCGAGGTGACGCCGCTGGACCACGGCATCCGGGTGCGCCGCAACGGCCACGGCGTGGCGGCGGTCGACGTCACCACCGATCCGTTCCCGGGCTTCCCGACCGACCTCCAGGCCCAGTTCATGGCCCTGATGACCAAGGCCAAGGGCCAGTCGCGCATCCGCGAGACGATCTTCGAGAATCGCTTCATGCACGTGCAGGAGCTGGCCCGCCTCGGCGCGAAGATCCGGCTCGAGGGCGACGTCGCGGTGGTCGAGGGCGTCGAGCGCCTGAAGGGCGCGCCCGTGATGGCGACCGACCTGCGCGCCTCGGTCTCGCTGGTGATCGCAGGGCTGGCCGCCGAGGGCGAGACCCAGATCAACCGGGTCTACCACCTCGACCGCGGCTTCGAGGCGCTGGAGGCCAAGCTCGTGCGCTGCGGCGCCGAGATCCGGCGCGAGCGGGTGTGAGAGATTGTTCGACTGATCGGGAGAATCTTCTCCCATTCACCACCTCATCCTGAGGTGCGAACGCAGTGAGCCTCGAAGGAGGCCTCCAGAAGTCTCCGAGATACCTGGAGGCCTCCTTCGAGGCCATGCGATCTTCGATCGCCCGGCACCTCAGGATGAGGTCGCGGGTGGGATAGGGACAATGCCGCGGCCCCCGACGGGCCATCGCCGGCGGCGGCTACTTCCGGTAGACCGCCACCGCGTTGCCGTCGGTCAGCAGGAACACGATCCCGGCCTCCCGAAGCGCCGCGACGGCGGTCCGGCGGGTGCGGGAGGTCAGGGCCTCGCCGTCATCCTCCAGGCGGCGGACCGAGGAGAGCGAGAGGCCGCTCCGGGCGGCGAGATCCTGCATCGACCAGCCGAGCAGGCCGCGGGCGGCGCAGAGGTGCCGGCCGCCGATCCCGCTCTCGAGCCCCTCCCGCACCGGCTCGTCGAGGGAGACGGCCATCGGGCCGTCGAGGCGCGAGGCCATGATCGCCCAGTTCTGAATCGTACCCTGCTCGTCGCGCAGGGGCGCGTAGGCGAAGCGGAAGCGGGCCTCCCCGCCCTCGGCGAGGCGCAGCACCTTGCCCATCACGAAGGGCCGGCCGGCCTGCAGCAGCGTGCGCACCTGCTCGCGCGCCCGCGACCGGTCGCCTGCGGCGATCACCCGGCAGCAATCCTCGCGGTACTCCTCCTGCGTCAGGCCGGTCAGGGCCAGCACCTCCTGCGAGCCGACGCGCTGCCCGGGATCGTCGATCGCCGCATGGGTCCAGGACTGGGTCTGCTCGAACAGGGCCCGGCGGCGGCGGCGCTCCTCGGCCTGCAATGCGGCCAGGCGCTCGCGGTCGGTGACGTCCAGCACGGTGCCGGCGGCGGCCCGCGGCCGTCCGTCCGGGTCGTGGTAGACCTCGCCGCGCAGGGACAGGACCCGCAGCGACCCGTCCGGCCGGATCACCCGCACCGTGCCGTCGGGCAGGGTTCCGCTCTGGATCGTCTGCGCCGCCGTGGCGAGGTCGAAGCGGTCGTCCGGGTGCACCATCGCCAGGAGGTTGGCGTAGCTCGGACGGATCGCGCCGGGGTCGAGGCCGAGCAGGCGGTACAGGCCGGGCGACCAGACGTGCTCGTCGGTGGCGAAGGTCCAGCCCCAGCTGCCGGTCAGGCCGTGGATCTCGAGCAGCCGCAGGAAGTCCCGCGACGAGAAGACGGGCCGGTCCGGCGCACCGGGAAGAGAAGGGGACATGTGGCGATCCTGACAGCCGTGCTCGGAGTCAAGTCGACTCCCCGGCAGAGCGGCGTCCAGGCCAGACCAGCCGGCCACGACGCCACGTCACCGCAAGACTGACGAGCACGCTGCCTGCCTGTCGCCGTTAGGTCAAGCCGCCGCCTCCGCCGGCCGCGTCCGCTCGGCGGCGAGCCGGGTCACCGCGGCGAAATCGACCTTGCCGGAGCCGAGCTGCGGCAGCTTGTCGACCGTCACGATCTCGGCCGGCACGGCGAGCTCGCTCATCCCGCTGGCGCGGGCACGGGCCTGGAAGGCGGCGCGCGTCGCGTCCGCCTTCTCGGTCACGAGCACCAGGCGCTCGCCCTTGCGCGCATCCGGCAGGGCCGCGACGGCGCTCGCAGCCTCCGGGTAGAGCTCGGCGGCCAGGGCCTCGACGGCCGACAGCGAGATCATCTCGCCGGCGACCTTGGCGAAGCGCTTGGCCCGGCCGCGGATGGTGACGAAGCCGTCCGCGTCGATCGTCACGATGTCGCCGGTGTCGTGCCAGCCCTCGGGCGGGGCTTCGAGCACGCCGGGATTCTCGGCCCTGAGATAACCCAGCATGACGTTGGGACCGCGCACGAACAGGCGCCCGCCTTCCGCGACGCCGGGGACCGGCTCCAGCCGCGCCTCCATCCCGGGCATGATCCGCCCGACCGTGCCGAAGCGGTTGAACATCGGGGTGTTGAGGGCGAGCACCGGCGCCGTCTCGGTGACGCCGTAGCCCTCGAGGATCCGCAGGCCGAATTTTTCGGCGTAGGCCTTGCGGGTCGCCGGCTTCACCGGCTCGGCCCCGGCCAGGATGTAGCGCAGGGAGCGGAAATCGTAGGCGTGGGCGACGCGGGCATAGCCGGCGAGGAACGTGTCGGTGCCGAACAGGATGGTCGCGTTCGAGCCGTAGACCAGCTCGGGCACGATCCGGTAGTGCAGCGGCGAGGGGTAGAGGTAGACCGGCACGCCGGAGACCAGCGGCAGCACCAGACCGACCGTCAACCCGAACGAGTGGAACACCGGCAGGACGTTGAACACCTTGTCGGTGCGGCCGAAATCGATCCGCGCCTGGGCCTGGGCGGCGTTGGCCAGCATGTTGCGGTGGGAGAGCACCACGCCCTTCGGCGTGCCCTCGCTGCCCGAGGTGAACAGGATCGCCGCCGGGTCGTCGGGCTGGCGCGGGTGGAGCGCCTGGCGCCAGCCGACGAGGCCGCGCAGCTTGTCGAGCCGGCCGACCTGCCCGCGGACATCCTCCAGGTAGACGATGGTCAGGCTCTCAGCGATCGCCTCCAGGAGCGCGTCGAGGCGGCCCTTCTGCACGAAGGCCCGGGAGGTGACGATCGTGTCGACCTCCGCCGCCTTGCAGGCGTTGAGGATGTTGGTCGCGCCGGCGGTGAAGTTGATCATCGCCGGCACCCGACCCGCCGACATCAGCCCGAGCACCGTGACGGCGGCGGCGTTGGCGTTCGGCAGCATCACGCCGATCGCTCGGCCCCGCGGCGCGAGCGGCCCGAGCTTGCCCCCGAGCACCCGGGCGCCGATCAGCAGGCGGCGATAGGTGAGCGTGCCGGAGACCGGATCCTCGACGGCGACTCGGGCCCCGCCCTCGCGCTCTGCCGCCTGGACCACCGCGTCGAACACCGTGCGGTCGATCGGCGCGGTGCGGAAGATCAGGTCCGACATCACCCCGTAGAGCGCGGCGCCCGCGGCCTGGCGGCGGGCCTTGCCCTTGAGGGCGGGATCGACGTCGAGCCGCACCGGCTCCAGCACCGTCACGGTGAATTTCGGCCACCAGCGCCGGCGCACCTGGGCCCGGGACAGGCGCGAGAACGCCGTCCGCTCCGGCCCCTCGATCTTCACCGGTACCACCGGCACGCCGGACTTGTCGGCGATGAGGCCGGCGCCGTCATAGACCTTCATCAGGCTGCCGGTGACGGTGAGCCGTCCCTCGGGGAAGATGATCAGCGTCTCGCCGGACTTCACGGCGTTGATCAGGGTGCGCGTCGCCATCGGCTTCGTCGGGTCGAGGGGCAGCGCCCGGGTGAGCCACAGGAACGGGCGCACCCACCATTTCTGCGCGATGGTGTGGTCGATGGCGAAGGTCGGGTCGCGCTCGGTCAGCGACAGGGCGAGGCCCGCATCCAGGAAACTGACGTGATTGAGGGCGATGATGGCGTTCGGCCCCGCCTTCTCGACGTTCTCGATGCCCCGCACCTCCAACCGGTAGAAGGCCCGGAACAGGATCGACAGGAAATCGCGGAAACCGCTGGTCGGCAGGACCAGGAGGATCGCGATGCCGGCGAGGATGTTGGCGATGCCGACGATCAGGAACTGGCCCGCCGAGGACAGGCCCGCCTTCTGCAGCACCGCGAGACCGACGGCGCCGAGCACGATGAGGGCGGCGGCGAGCACGTTCGAGGCGGCGATGACCCGGGCGCGGCGCTCCTTCGGGGTCCAGGCCTGGAGCGCGGCGAAGGACGGCACGATGAACAGGCCGGCGGCCGCGGCCAGCAGCACGAAGTCGAGGGCGATCCGGGCGCCGCGCCAGGAGCTCAGGAAATCGAGGGCGCCGACCGGGGACGGCGGCGGCACGCTGGTGGCGGCGACGTGGGCCAGATCGAGGGAGACGAGGCCCATGATGAGCGCGGCGATCGGCGTCGGCAGCATCACGATCCGCCCGGCGCAGAGCCAGGAGGCGAGGCCCGAGCCGAGCGCCACGCCGACCGAGAACATCGCGAGGAGCGCCGTCACCACGGTCTCGTCGCCGCCGAAGGTGCCCTTCACCAAAGCCGGCAGCAGGGCCAGCACCACGGCGCCGACGAGCCAGAACCAGCTCGTGATGACGCCGGTGCGCCACAGCCTCGTATCCTCGTAGAGGTCGCGCATCAGGCTGCCCGTCGAGCGCAGCACGTTGCGGTCGACGGTGAGATAAGGAGCCGCCTCGCCGGTCTTCGGGATCGCCAGGCTGGCGAGCCAGCAGAGCACCGCGAAGCCCATCACCAGGAGCCCGAAGGCGTGCGCCCCGCCATGGGTGACGGCCAGGCCCCCCGCGATGGTGCCGGTGAGGATGGCGAGGAAGGTCGCGGCCTCGATCAGCGCGTTGCCGGCCGGCAGTTCGGACCGTGCGAGGTGATCGGGCAGGATGCCGTACTTGATCGGCCCGAACAGGGCCGCGACGATCCCGAACAGGACGAGAGCCACGAACAGGATCGGCACCGAGGCGAGCCAGAAGCCGAGCACTGCGACGCCCGCCGCCACGATCTCGGCCGCCTTGAGGCGGCGCGCGATGAACGCCTTGTCGTAGCGGTCGGCGAGTTCGCCGCCTAACCCTGAGAGGAAGAAGAACGGCGCGATGAAGGCCGCGCCGGCCAAGGTCACCAGGGCCGCCGAGCCGCCATCCGCCCCGCCGCCGACCCCGCCCGCCCCGAACATGATCAGGAACACCAGGGCGTTCTTGAGGAAGTTGTCGTTGAAGGCGGAGAAGAACTGGCACCAGAACAGGGGCGCGAAGCGCCGGCTGGCCATCAGCTTTCCGGACATGGAGGGCGTTCCTCGCTCGGTGACGGGTGGGCGGATTGGCCGGGCGCCGCCGCGGCAGGAGACGGAGCCTTTAGCCGGTAAACCCTAACCGGCTTTGCTGCCGCGGTCTCGTGGCGATCCGATGTCGGAGACCGGGGAGGACCGGCTACTCCTTGCCCATCTCCATCAGCAGGCGTTCGGCCCGGGCATCCTCGATGCGGTTGACGAGGCGCTTGCCCTCGTGGACGTCGCGCACGGTCTTGACCAGGGTGATGCAGGATTGGACCAGCATCGTCACCCCCATGGCGAGGTAGGCCTTGGTCCAGAGATCGAGGGGCAGGAACAGGATGCCGCCGGCCACCATGGTGGCGGCGCCGATGAAGGAGGCGTAGGTGAAGGCCACCCAGGCTGAGGTGTGCTGCGGGGTCTGCGGGGT
Organism: Methylobacterium sp. EM32; assembly: GCF_040593685.1. Lineage (NCBI taxonomy): Bacteria > Pseudomonadati > Pseudomonadota > Alphaproteobacteria > Hyphomicrobiales > Methylobacteriaceae > Methylobacterium > Methylobacterium sp. EM32. Next base: position 50,843 of record NZ_JBEXZS010000059.1, read on the forward strand.
CATGGATGGGGTTTCCTCAGGAGCGTGAGACGGGGGGCGGGTCGCGGTCAGGCGCCGGCCTGGGACTGGGCGTTGGTCCGGGCCTCGGCTTTCGCCCGCAAGCGCTCCATCACGCGGCCGGCACTCGGCCGGGTGCGCGGGCCGAAGCCGGCCTCCTCCAGGCGCTCGCTGAGGGATTCGGGCGCCGCCGCCTCGATGATCGCCAGGGCCTCGTCGGAGGCGGCGTCCGCGGCCTGGGCCTCGCGCAGGCGCCGCAGGGTGGCCTGTGCCTCGGCGAGCGCCGCCGGGCTGCCGAGGCCCTGCCCGCGCCGGGCCCGCAGGCGGTGCACCGCCTCCGCCGCCCGGGCGATGCGCTGGCCGCGCTCCAATTCGGCGAATTGCCGGCTGCCCTGGCGCACGGCCCGGCGCAGGGCCGCGACCTCCGCCGCGTAGGCCGCGCGGCTCGCCTCGAGGGCTTGCGCCTCCTCCTCCATCTCGGCCAGGGCCTCGGCGGCCTCGGCCGCCAGGTCCTCGCGCCCGCCGGCGAGCGCCGCGACGGCGCTCCCCTCCAGTTCGGCGATCCGGGCGGCGAGCGCGGCCTGCCGCTTGGCGTCGGCCGCCTCCTGGGCGAGGGCGCGCCCCAATGTCCGGCGGCTGTCGTCGAGGGCGGCGGCCGCGTCGCGCAGCTGCTGCTCCAGGATCAGGAAGGCGTGCTGGTCGTGAAGGTCCTCGGCGGCCCTGGCGGCGGCGCCCCGGACGAGGGTGGAGAGGAGGTTGAGCATCTTTGGCTCCGCTGGCGTGAACGTTGTTCACGAACGCAGGTTTCCACAGCTCTGAACGGTGTTCAAGCCTAAATCTGAACACCGTTCACGAGCCTATTCCAGGCAGGTGCGAAACCGCACGCGAGAGGCGACAGACGGCATGCGCAACGACGAGAGGCGGGAGTGGCTGCGGGCGGCCCTGATCGATGCCGCGGAGGCCGCCATCGCGGCCGAGGGCCTGTCAGCCCTGAAGGCGCGCGACCTCGCCCGGGATGTCGGCTGCGCGCTCGGCACGATCTACACGGTGTTTCCCGACCTCGACGCCCTGATCCTCCGGGTGAACCTGCGCACGCTCGCCCTGTTCGAACGGGCGATCACCGCGGTGCCGATCGCGCCCGAGCCGGAGGGGAAGGCGACGCCGGCCGAGCGGGACACGGCGGTGGAGACCCTGGTGCGGCTGGCAGTGGCCTACCTGCACTTCGCCGCCGAGCACCCGGCGCGCTGGCGCGCCCTGTTCCAGCACCGGGTCACGCACGCGCTGCCGGACTGGTACCTCGTCGAGCAGGTGCGCCTGTTCCGCTACATCGAGGCGCCCTTGCGGGTGTTGCGGCCCGATCTCAGGGACCGCGAGCGGGCGCTGCTCGCCCGCTCGCTGTTCTCCGCCACCCACGGCCTCGTCAGCCTCGGCCTCGACGAGAAGCTGATGGTGCTGAGCGAGCCGGTCCTGCGCGGGCAGATCGAGATCGTGGTGGGTGCGTTGGGGCGGGGTTTGGCGGG